>JAFGVR010000135.1 GCA_016937915.1 Campylobacterales bacterium
GAAGCCTCTGCTTGAAGTTCATAAACTTCTGCTGTTTTTATAGTGTATTTATTAATTTCATCTATATTATCAGTCCAGTTTTTACATGACTCCAAATAATCTTTTGATCTATTAAAATCACTTTTATTTTTAAATTCAACAGCAAAATCATCTAACCTTTGCAAGATATGCCCATATTTAGATTTATCTACTTTTGAAATAAATAATAATTCCTGAATCCAAAAAAGATGATTGCCATCTTCTACTTTTGTAATTTCAAGTTCATCTAATAATTTTGCATGAATATTATCTAATGATTTTCTGGTCATTAGTGATAATCTAATAGCTCTTTCCCAACACTCTTTAGAGTCATCTAATATATCATCATACTTCAACGAAAACAACTGATAATTTTCTATAGCCATTTCAAGATGCTTAGGATTTCTAGGTTTACTTATCAACCATAAAATATCAGCTAAACGGCTTTTGATTCTATAATCATCTATAAACTTTAAAATATCATTAAAAAAATCTATCTCATCGTCACTAAAATCATCTACAATTTTAGAACGCGTATTGTCGTGCCATACTACCATAGGAGAAAAAGGTTCATTATTGCTTTGTGGTTTTAAAGCCATATAACATACTTCAGATATAAGTCTTAATATATTTCCAGATAATATGTCATCTTCTTCCATTTTTTCTTTTGCAATAGTGTATAAATAAGTACAATATGATGAATAACTGTCTTCATCTATGTTATTAATAATAGATATGCAATCACTTTGAACAAAATCATTTATTGAAATACTTATATCTTTTATTTTATAAGTTTTATCCATTTTCATCCCCACACCTCTAAATCTTCCCATCCATCAACAAATCCCATAGCCTTTTTATCTACACTCGGATATTTATAAAAAAGATTTATCAGCTCATTTTTAAAATCAAAACTGTCATTTATAGATTTAAGTATATAGTTAGTCATCACCGCAAAAGTATAGTATTTGTCATTTACCATACCTTTAAACTCTTGTTTGTGTTTTGGTATTTTTGCTTTTATGACAAACTGACGATTCCATAGTCTGCTGTGATGTGCAGATATATTTCTGACATACGAAAAAACGTGAAGCCAGTTTTTAAATACAAAAGAAGGTAGGTTTATCCCGTCTAGTATCTCTTTTTCCGTAGCAGGACACAAAACGGTATATAGTTTGGATAACGTCCCAAAAGAGATAATCTCTACGACCATCCAGATAGGCAGGTCGTTACCTGTATAATTATCTCTGAAATGTTTTACAAAAGTTTCTTTAGAACGGCTCGTTTCTTTTTGTATATCGTTTATAAGCCATTCAAAATCATCTGTCTTACAACAAAAATTTACGATGTCCGTATATCCAAAAGCACCATGACTTTTTGAAAAACTATATGCTATAGATGCTCTTAAAAATATCTCTATCTTTTCAATCGCATTAAAGGTAAGTATTCTAAGTTCTTTATCAAAGTGATAAAGTTCGATAATATCTTCAAATGTAATATTATCTATAAATCTGTTTTTAGAAGAATAAAAAGGTAAAAAGTATGCACTAAGTCTATAGTAACTGATGAGTTTTAGTTTTTCTAATGCAAAAGGTTCATCGTTAATTACTAAATTTCTTTCTTTTAGAAGTTCGATTTGCTGTTGATATGTAAAATGTGGTTTTATGTAAGGGGTCAAAATAAGCACTCCCCCATTTGCACTTTAGTCAGAGGTGGGGGAAGTATGTTGGTGAAATCATAGCAAAATAAATCTTCTAAAAAACTAAACTGCATCTTCGTTCCTATATGAAAATAATGTATCAATTTTATCATTTTAAAATTAATTATTCACTTTGTATGTTTAAATATATTTCAACGCCTCCAAAACCCTAAACCCACGAATATAGATAAACGGATAAACGATGCTTAAAAAGTTCAGTCCATATATCACTAACACATTCCAAAAGATAGTGAAGATGTTAAAATCAAACGGCAACTCATCACTTACTATCCCGTACTCTTTGTAAGTTTGGGCTATTCCATCTATGATGATTGGGTTTTGGGTGTAGTGGTAGCAGATGTATCCTGCTATGGGGGTAGCAAGGGCTATGGCTATGGTGGAGATGATAAATATCTCGTAAGAGAGAAGTGTAAAGATTTGACTTTTTTTAACCCCTACACTCATCAAAACGCCAAACTCTCTAACTCTGGAGCTGACATTTATAAAACCATAAATCATGATTACAAAAAAGACAACGATGCAAAAAAGTGCTAAAGAGATGTAACCAAAGATGCTGTCCACCTCCATAGCCTCTACCATGTTTTTCATCAGAGTTTTCCAGCTTAGCACCTCTAAACTCTCATCATTTAGTTTTGATTCTATCTCCTTTTTTACCCCATCCACTTTTTCTAAATCTTTTACTTTTATGGTGATGTACGATGCCTTGTTTTGAGATAGCATCAACTCATCAAAATATCTTTTTTCTACAATAGTGGTAGTGGTGTCAAACTCAAACAAACCTGTTTGAAAAACTCCACAAAGCTTAAAAATATCGGCTGCAAATGAGCCATCAGATGCACCCCCAACAAACGCCACCTCATCATCAAGCTTTAGTTTTAACCTCTTAACCAAACCACTACCCATATAGAGGCAGTTTGTAGCGTTACCTAGGTACTCCCCCTCTTTGAGCGATTTGTACAAAGAGCTTAACTGCTTCTCAGCTTTTGCATCTACCCCTGCTACCATGGATGCACTGCACTCCTCTTTGTTACATAAAAGTGCGTAACTCTCATACCTCTGCCCCATAGCATCTATGGAGTTTATGGTTGATAGTTTTTGCATCATCGCTTTTGTATCATCTAAAAGATATTCACTTCCACCAACATCGCGGTAACCTTTTTTATATATCTCGATGGAGCCTGTATAGATTTTGAGGGAGTTTTGTAGCATCGAATTGTGTGAGCCATCCATCATAGAGACATACACCACAAACAAAACAGTAGTTATAAAAGTAAGCAAAAATGTTGTGATGGTTCTAGCTTTGTAAAAGATTATATTTTTAAAAGCTAATCTAAACATCTACTTAGAAAACCGCTTCAAAGCACTTTTGGTAAAGTAAGCATCAGATATATCGCTATCGTACTTTATATCTTCTAAAAATATCTCTGTGTAGTTTTGCACCTTATCGACCGACGAAACTCTCCAATATGTAGGGATAAAATACTCACCGCACTTTTTGACATCTTTATATATAAAAAACCTCACCTCACCCCCATTTTCATCATAAAAGGTATCTTTTGTAGAGGTGTATGTTTTTAGATCTATCTGTGAGATTATCTTCCCCCAAACTACGGGAGCATATGGTTTTGGGACAAACTCTATGGTAGCTATATCACCCTCTTTTTTTAGAAGTGTTGCATCATAATCATCTATGATAGAGCTTTGTTTTACCATATCATCGTTTGTTATGTCACTCCCCATCCAGTTTTGAAGCATCATAGATGGCGGTATCTTTATGATGCGTTCAATTTTGGGGACATACTGCCACATCTGTCCATCAAGACTTAGAAATGTTATCCCCCTGCTTTTTGGTGGATAGAGGATTTTTGTAAAACTTTTATCACTCCCTTTTGAGTAACTCTCTATCCTCATCTCCCTCTCATGCCCCATCGAAACTATCTTCATCCTAAGGGTGAGTGATATATCTTTTCCACGCATATTCTCATCTAGTTTTTTTACTATCTCATCCACTTCAGAGCTAAAAACAACTGATGCCAGTAATAAAAAAACTGCTAAAAATCTCATAACATATTTATCTTATACCTACTTAGCTCAACACCATTTGCATCTATCACATGAACAGCACACGCAAGACATGGGTCAAAAGAGTGAAGCACCTTTAAAACCTCTAGTGGTTTTGATGGGTCTTGTATCTTTAGCCCAACTAGTGCCTCTTCGTAAGCTCCCCTTTTACCATCGTGATTTTTTGGGGTAGCGTTCCATGTAGTGGGAGCTATGACTGAGTAGTTTTTTATCTTTGCATCATCTATGCTTACAAAGTGGCTAAGTAGTCCGCGAGGTACTTCTAAAAATGCTCTCCCTTTAGTTTGTTTTGGGAGTTTTTCAAACTCATACTTCACCCATGTATCGGTATCGTAGTATTTTATATTTTGGATAAGTCTTGATGCTAGTTTAAATATATACTCACACACATAACTAGTCTCAATAGCTCTTGCAGCGTTTCTTCCAACTGTAGTTGAGAGATCAAGAAGTTCTAAGTCGGTATCTTTTAAAAACTCATCTACAAAAGGGTTTATAAGTGGGTTTGATTTTAAGTAGCTCACCAAAACCCTAGCAAGTGGGCCACTCTCCATCGTTTTCCCATCATACCTTGGAGCTTTTATCCATGAGTATTTATCTTCATTTTTGGCAGTTTTTAAAGTTCCATCTTCATTTAGGTCAGTGTAGCAAACCTCATCACCATCATACCACGCACGGTCAACCTCTTCGGTGATTTTACCCTCATCAAACTCCTCTATCTCATCAAAGTTATGCCCATAGATAACACCGCCGCAAAATAGCTTCATATCACCCTCAAACTCGTATCCACCACTGCATAAAAAGTTTCCGTTTGCTCTACCTATCCCAGCTTTTATCTCATCTCTGTACGCTATAGAGAGTAGTTTCATATCTGGCAGATATGCCCTATCTACAAAATCTTTTGCCTCTTTTATGAGAAATATATAGTCGTTTAACCTTTGTGGGTTTAACATATCTGCTACACTGCTCACCCCACCAACTACGATGCTTTGAGGGTGTGGAGTTTTACCTCCGAAAATGGCTACAGCTTTTGAGATGTTTGTTTGAAACTTCAACGCTTCAAGGTAGTGTGAGATGAGTATGAGGTTTTGCTCAGGTGTTAATTTGTACTCACTATGCCCCCAGTAACCGTTACTAAATGGGCCAAGGCGTCCAGCTTTTACAAACTTTTGGAGCTTCTCTAAAGACTCCTCATAGTGAGTGTGGGAGTTTCTGTAAGGTCTTTTGTGATACTTATGAGCCTCTTTTGAGGTTTGTTTTGCGTCTGCACTCAAAGCACTTGTAACATCCACATAATCAAGCATGTGAAGATGGTAAAAATGCACCACATGATCTTGGATAAACAAAGCCATGGCTATGAGATCTCTGATGATGTCCGCATTTTTTGGAAGCTCTAGTGAGTATGCATCTTCAACTGCACTAACAGCACCTCTAAAATGGGAGTTTGTACAAACTCCACAGATTCGCCCAGCTAAAAGCCCAGCATCTCTAGGGTCTCGCCCCTTTAAAATGGTCTCGATGCCACGAAAAAGCTGCCCACTTACATAAGCCTCCCTTACAACTCCAGACTCATCAACCTCAACCTCAGCTCTTAGATGCCCCTCTATCCTTGTTATTGGATCTATCACTATCTTTTTCATTATAAACCACCTACATCATTTACTATATTTTTTTCTCTACTATAGATATATCTAGCTAAAATCTCTTCATTTTTTATATCTGGTATAAGATCACATATAAGTTTAACAACACTATTTGCATGATTTATATGTGCGGATGAGATTTTCACCCTTTGTTTTATCTTATGACTTATTTTACTTTGAACTAAAACAAGCTCAAATATCAAATCAACCTCTTTCCCTTCTAGTTTTTCTATCATATTTGTGTATGGGAACAAAGTAGCAATCGATTTTATCGATAGATCTAATATATTTCCTTTAAAAGTTTTCCCATCACCGATAAGGTTTACAACCATATTTGAATCAGCTATAACCCTTGTATGTTTTCTTTTTGTGATATTTTTCTCAGATAATCTAAAATCTTTAAATACAGCCAACCTATTTTTAACATCGATTTTATCTAAGTTCATCTCTATTGATTGCTCATACATATATAGTTTCAATACTGTTTTTTTCTCAAATGCCACAAGTTTTGTCTGATTTTTATCAAGTCTTAAAATTAGACTATCATTTTTAAACTGTGCAAACTCCGCTTTTGAGCTTATCACGACACCATTATAAAGATTATAAAGTTTAAATCTTGAATTTTTAGAAGATATCAAATCAAGCATATTTCTAAGAAGTGCATACTCATTTAACCCATTTTCCATATTTGTAACAAGGGTAGTTTTACCATCTAAAAATACATCTTTATCTATACTCTCCCTTGATAGATAATTTAACTTTTGAAGTATATAACCCAAATCAAGATTATCTAAATCGATATGAAAAATCTCTATAGGGATACAAACTTCATTTACATTAGTTAGAGTATAAAGTTTTATATTTAGCTGTTTAGCTAGATAAAGAACTTTTGTTTTATCTTGTTTTTCGTATA
>JAFGVR010000136.1 GCA_016937915.1 Campylobacterales bacterium
GTTAAGGTGGCAGTTGTGTCAATACAAAAAATGAATAAATTTATCATTACCAAACTCAGCTACAAAATCACTTATATGGTTGGGTATTTTATTAGTGTAGTATTTGGTATATTTTCCGTTTTATATGTATTTAACCTCATAGAGAGTGCGGATGTATCAAAGATATCATCATTAAATGTAGAAAAAAAGTTTCAAGATAGAGAAAAATATATAGAAGAGTTTTTTTACTCTTATGAAAGTTCTATAAAAGCTTTGAACAGTAATACAGGATTTAAAAAATATATCAATGGTGAGATTCCAAAAGATCATATAGAGGGGCTTTTTTTAACTTTAAAAGAATCACTTCCATATATATTTCAAGTCAGATATATAGATGAAAGCGGCATGGAGAAGATAAGAGTAGATGGTAGTTCTTTAGGAATTGAACATAATCATGATAAACAAAAATCTTTTGTTGTTGAAGAGAAAAATCTTCAAAATAAATTACATAGAGATTATGTTAAAGAGTTTTTACTTTTAGAACCAAATACCATAGGGATCTCTAAAATAGATCTTAATCAAGAAAATCACAAGATAGAACTTCCAAAAAAACCAACTATCCGTTTTGGTATGAGAGTAGCTGATAAAGATGGTAAACCAAAAGGGATACTCATTTACAATATATGTCTAACCCACTTTTTTGAGGAATTGGATAAAACTACTCTTTATTATATACATCTTATAGACAAAGATGGCAATTTTATTTTAAACAATGAAAATGGACACGGTGGAATAGTAAGTGAAAAATACTCCACCTACACAATATTTGATGAGTATGGTCAAAAAGAGGCAAAAAATATCTTACATAATGATAAATATATGGGTGAAAGTTTTTATTCTTCAAAAGTATCTTTTTTCAATGATTTGGATATAAAAATGATTATGGATATAAAATTTGACAAACTCTCAAATGATACTATAAAGATTTAAAATGAGTACATAATAGTACTCATAATCATAGCTATACTTTTAACACCGCTAATTTACTGGATATCAACTATACCTGAGAGGTTGATGGAGAAAATAAATAGTGAGACTTATGAAGATAGTATAACAAAACTTCCAAATAGAAGAAAAATGTTTAAAGACCTATATATGGGTAAATTTCATGATTCAATAATTATCATTATTCAAATAAATAACTTTATAAAACTTCAAAATATATATGGACACATGATAAGCAATAAACTGATTATGTATTGTGCAGAATTTCTTATAGGTTATAGATATATTAAAAATTCTTATGTTTATAAATATAGTCACGACAGCTATGCTATCAAATATAAATTTGATACAGATGAGAAGTTAGAAAAGTTTATAAAAGAGTTACACTATAATTTAGAGACTTATAACTTCAACCTAGATGATGGGGTAGATGTTCTTTTAGATATAACTATAGGTGTAAGTGATCCTAAAAATCTAAATAATAGTGTAGATGAATTAAAAGAGGCTGAAATAGCTTAAGAGTATGCTCTAAACAAAAATGCAGAGTATGCTATATATGATTATGAGCATCTATTTGGTGTAAATCAAAACAAAGAAAATTTAAACCTTGCTAAACAGATTAAAAAAGCTTTGGATAATAACGGTGTTGAACTCTATTATCAGCCTATTTATAACAATCTAACAAATAAGATAGAAAAATTCGAAACACTAATGCGTTTAAAGGTTGATGATAAAATCTTATATCCAGATAGCTTTTTAGGATTATCAAAAGAGATTAAAAAATATAGAAAACTCACAAACAGCATGATTGATAAATCTTTTCAATTTTTTCATGATAAATCTTATGAGTTTTCTATAAATCTAAGTGCGGAAGATATATTTGATAAAGATTTTGAAAAATTCTTTTTTGATAAAATAGAACAGTATAAAATCGCAGATCGCCTAGTTGTTGAGATAGTGGAGTCTGAAACTATAAATGACTATAACTATTTTTATGAGTTCATTATCAAAGTAAAAAATGTAAAAGCTAAAGTAGCGATTGATGATTTTGGAAGCGGTTATTCAAATTATGAGCATCTACTAGCTCTTAGTGAATATGTGGATTATCTAAAAATAGATGGTTCATTGATAAAAAATGTTTTAAAAGATCATAAATCAAAAATACTAGTGGAGAGTATCCAAAACTTTTGTAAAGAGCTTGGTATGAAAACCATAGCAGAATATGTTGAAGATGAGGAACTTTTAAACTATCTAAAAAGGATAGGGGTGAATTATTCACAAGGTTATTATATAGGAAAGCCACAAAAAGAATTAAAGATAAGCTTTGTATAATAGCAAAAAATGAAAAAGGAATTTTATGGGCAATATTATTGCTTTATTACTGCTTGGTGCGGTGTTTTATTATATATTTAAGAGTTATTCTAAATATACAGCTTACTCAAAAGAGGAGTTTAAAAATTTCTCAGTTTCTCATGATGCTATCAAAAACTCTGAGCTTGGACTTTTTGTAGCACTTGTAGCAAAAATCTCAAAAGCTGATGGTCATGTAGATGCTCTTGAAGCACAGCTTATTGGCATCATGTTTGATGATATTTCTGCAGTTTTTCCTGAACCTGAAAAAACAAAAGAGATATTAAAACAGATTTTTGATGAGGAAAAAAACCGCCTTGATGATGTGGAAGATATCGCTCACGCTCTAGCAGCATCTATAAGGGGTGACAAATCAAAACAACAACAGTTTATGGGCTTTTTGATTCAACTTGCATTTGTAGATGGAGAAGTTAGCAAAAATGAGGAGGAGCTTTTAGGTGTAATCGCAGGGGCTTTAAACTTTGACCCTAAAGTTTATCACGCTATATTTGATCAGTTTGAACAGATGATAAAAAACATCAAACCAAAAGAGAATATCGAAGATGCGTATAAACTTTTAGGAGTTAGTGCAGATGATGATATGGCTACTATAAAAAAAGCGTATAGAAAGCTTATAAGAGAGTATCATCCTGATATCATCAAATCTCAAAACAAAGGTGAAGAGTATTTAAAAAAAGCAACTTTAAAAACACAAGAGATAAATGCTGCTTACGAGATGATAAAAAAAACAAGGTGAGCTAATAGCAGAAGTTATTTATATAGTATGGCAATATAGTATAGAGGGGAAAGGGGTGTACAAAAAGGTATA
>JAFGVR010000137.1 GCA_016937915.1 Campylobacterales bacterium
TTTATCCCTATTTTTCTATTTCAATTTTAACATCTTAGAAATAAGAAAACTGATTTTACTGGTTCGATTTTAGGGGTGCATTATACTACATAAGTAAATGATGGTACTAAAACTTTATCGCCTCTTTCTATCCCCATAGCTTCAAGTCCTAGATGAAGAGCAGTTGTACAGCTTGTAGTTGCATGTGCATATTTAGCACCTGTAAACTCAGAAAACATCTTTTGAAACTTTGCTACATTTGGACCTTGAACCACCCATCCAGTTTCAAGTGGTTTAGTGATAGCTTCTCTCTCTTTATCATCAAAAATTGTTTTTGTTATAGGTATATTTAGCATCATAGTTAATATCTTGTATGGATAATTTTGTTGTTTTGCATTCTCCAGCTTTCCCCGTTTGTATTTCCACTCCACTGATCACATGGTGAGCATTTTTTATCTGGATACGCATCTCTTATTTTATTTAAAATATCATTGTTCCAAATATCTTTTATTGTAGTAGCATCATTAAAATAGATATTTTTTTCACTCTCCCAGATATGGTTGCATCTGCTATACGAACCATCAGCAGCTATAACTAAAGTGTGTGTAAGCTTAGGACAAAATGCTCTGTTTTGCTCTTTATCTGCATCATCTGATTTTCCAAAATCTCCATCTAAGGTATGCTCTTTATAAACTCTTATGCTATTAAAACCGTTTAGATTTTTATCAGCTACACATTGATTAAGGTATGTTTGTACAGTTTTTTCACTATCCACAAAAGAGATTTGTATAGTTGTATCACTCCATTTTGGTTTATTTTGGATAAGTTTTAAAGCATTGTTATACCCAAGATCAGTATGGATGCTAAAAGTTATAAACTCACATCTATAAAAAATATCCATGAATTTTTTATCCATAAAATGACCGTTAGTAGATAGATGCACCCTTGTTTTTTTAGATAAAGCATAATCGATTAGTTCAACAAATGATGGATGCAAACAACTCTCACCACGCCAAAATGGGATAACGATAGCATCTGGTTTTACACTCATAATCTCATCTATAGCTTTGATAAATAGAGCATTATCCATAAAACCATCCGTATCTTTGACATAATGTCTAGGACACATATAGCAACTTAAATTACACAAAGGTGTAAGTTCTAATACAATTCTACTTGGAAACTGCTCTATTGTCACTGCCATCTTTTATCAACTCTTGAATAATTTTTTTACTTGCATAACCATCTCCATACAAGTTTTTACTATAATCTTTACAAAAAAGATTCTCCAAACTAGCAAAGATATCTAAAATCTTTGTTTTATCTGCACCTGCTAGTATATTAAATCTGTTCTCTACTAACTCTACCCATTCTGTTTCATCCCTTAATGTTATACAAGGTTTTTTAAAAAAATAGGCCTCTTTTTGCAATCCCCCACTATCTGTCATAACTAATGAACAGTTATCTATAAGCCAAACCATCTCCAAGTAACCCACTGGTTCTATAATTGTTATATTGGTTACATCTATATCTAAAGTATCTAAAATCTTTTTTGTTCTAGGATGCAGTGGGAGTATGATCTCTCTTTTTTTTGAGATCTCTTTTAGCGCACCAAAAATATCTCTAAGTCTTAGTTCATCATCTGTATTTTCAGCTCTGTGGATGGTGCAAAGTATAAATCCATCTTTTATCTCTATATCTGGTTTTTTTGAAAGATTTTTATAAAAAATAGCCCCATCTTGCATAACGTCACCAGATTTAATAATTTTACAGTTAAAATTATCAAACCCCTCTTTTTTTAAGTTCTTTACAGCTGTGTCTGTAGGGCAAAATAATATATCACTAACTCTATCTGTCAGGATCCTGTTTACCTCTTCTGGCATCTTCATATTAAAACTTCTAAGACCAGCTTCTATATGTACTAATTTTATATGTAGTTTTGAAGCTACTATAGCACCTGCCAAAGTTGAATTGGTATCTCCATATACCAAAATCAAGTCAGGGTTCTCTTTTAAAACCACCTCTTCGATTTTTTCTATCATCTGTCCAGTCATAGCACCGTGAGATCTCCCACCAATACCTAAAAAATAATCTGGCCTAGGTATTTGCATCTCTTCAAAAAAAATATCACTCATATTTGCATCATAATGTTGTCCAGTATGAACTATAACCTCTTTGATATTTTTATTTTTTTTTATCTCTCTGCTAATGCTTCCAGCTTTTATAAACTGAGGTCTTGCACCTAAAATCGTTAATATTTTCATTTATAGCTTAAATTTACTTCTATTTTTTTGTTATAAAATTCAAGTTTTCTATATAAAATATTATGCTTTCTTAAAAATTCAGGTTCAAGTAAACAGTACTTTATGATGGTATTTATCTGAAAATCTCTATAACTCTCTTCTCTATCAATATCTAAAGATCCATATTTTACCAGTTGACCTTTATAAAATATATCTATAAATGGTTTGTGTGTTAAATCTAAGTTATCTCTTGAAAATTCAAACTCCTCCATATGTTTATAATGCACCCCTAAAATCGAACCAGTAAAATCAGTTTTCTTATTTCTAAGATGTTAAAATTGAAATAGAAAAA
>JAFGVR010000014.1 GCA_016937915.1 Campylobacterales bacterium
ATGAGATAGAGGCTATATATACATTTGATGTGATAGATAACAAAAAACTAGAGGAGCATAAAAAATTTACAGTTTATGCAACTTCACAGTTTAGTGTATCTCAAGAGAAGATGGCACTAGCAGTTAAGCGTATAGAGGAGGAGCTTGGAGAGAGGCTAAACTATTTTCAACAAGAGGGGAAGATAGTAGAGTACAAAAGGCTCAAACAAAGAGTTGAGTTTGACCTTGAGATGCTAGAAACCACTGGAAGCTGTAAAGGGATAGAGAACTACTCAAGACTTCTTACAAACAAAAAATCAGGCGATGCACCTTTTACATTGCTTGATTATTTTGCCATAAACCATGATGAGTATCTAGTTATCGTAGATGAGAGCCATGTTTCACTACCACAGTATCGTGGTATGTACGCAGGTGATAGAGCTAGAAAAGAGGTTTTGGTTGATTATGGTTTTAGACTACCATCTGCACTTGACAACCGCCCACTAAAGCTTGATGAGTACATAAACAAAGCTCCACACTACCTTTTTGTCTCAGCTACACCATCACAATATGAGCTTGAACTCTCAAGTGTAAAAGCAGAGCAGATTATCCGTCCAACTGGGCTACTTGACCCTATCATAGAGGTGAAACCATCTGACAATCAAGTAGAAGATATACACGATGAGATAAAAAAGGTAGTTGAGAAAAATGAAAGGGTACTCATAACTGTTCTGACAAAAAAGATGGCTGAAGCACTTACAAAGTACCTAGCAGACCTTGGCATCAAGGTTCAGTATATGCACTCAGACATAGACACCATAGAGAGAAATCAAATCATCCGCTCCCTTAGACTTGGCGAGTTTGATGTACTCATAGGGATAAACTTACTTCGTGAGGGGTTAGACCTACCTGAAGTCTCGCTTGTTGGGATATTAGATGCCGATAAAGAGGGATTTTTGAGAAGTGAAACTTCACTCATCCAAACCATCGGCAGAGGGGCAAGAAATGCAAATGGTCGCGTAATCCTTTATGCTAACAAGATAACAGGTTCTATGCAAAGAGCGATGGAGACAACAGCAAAAAGAAGAGAGCTTCAAGATGCATTTAACAAAGAACACGGCATCACGCCAACGACAACAATAAGAACACTTGATGAAAATCTCAAACTAGAAGATCACGGTGGCATCTATCAAAAAAATAAAAAACTAGACAAGATGCCAGCATCTGAGAGAAAAGCTTTGGTAAAAGAGTTATCACTAAAGATGAAAGCTGCTGCAAAAGAGCTAAACTTTGAAGAAGCTGCAAGACTTCGTGATGAGATAACAAAAATAAAACAACTTTAAAAAGAGAGGTTATTAGAAATTGGAAGATACATTTAGCAATTTAGCAACCTATGGCTATATAGGTTTATTTTTATATTCACTTGGTGGTGGATTTGTAGCGATAGTTGGAGCTGGAGTTCTCTCTTTTATGGGAAAAATGGACTTGAGTACATCTATATTTATAGCTTTTGTAGCAAATGCTTTGGGTGATATGATGCTACTTTATATGGCAAGGTATCAAAAAGCGATGATGATGGATGGACTTAGAAAACATAGAAGAAAACTCGCCCTTTCACACCTTCTTATGAAAAAATACGGCTCTTGGATAATTTTATTTCAAAAATTTGTATATGGCATCAAAACACTTATCCCAATAGCAATAGGTCTAACAAAGTACGACATCAAAAAATTTGCTATCTTAAATGTTTTAAGTGCTGCTGTTTGGGCTTTAGTGTTTGGTTTTGGAAGTTATTATTCTGGTGAAGCTTTGATGAATCTAGCATCCCTCATAGGTGAAAAACCTTGGATAGCACCTGTGATTTTAGCAGTATTTGGTGGGGGTTTGTGGCTTTATATGGAAAAGGCCCCGAAGAAAAAAAGTAACACAATCAAGAGCTAAAAAGCTCTTGTTTCACTAAAGTGATTTTCTCACTTTAGTTATAGTTTAGGTCCAAATTCAGAGTAATCTACCTCTGCACCCTCTTGATATTTTTTATAGTTCTCTATAAACATTTTTGCTAGTTCATCTCTAGTTTTTTCAAACTCAGTTTTATCAGCCCATGCATTACGAGGATTTAATATATCAGGATTTATATCACCTAAAGTTTTGGGGATATTCAATCTAAAAGTTTTTGTAGTTTCAAACTCACTATCTTTTATACTTCCATCAAGTATAGCATTGATACATGAGCGAGTATCTTTGATACTCATCCTATGACCTACTCCATATTTTCCACCAGTCCATCCAGTGTTCACAAGGTAAACATGAACATCATGACCATCGATTTTTTCACCCAAAAGTTTTGCATAAACTGTTGGATGAAGTGGTAAGAATGCCTCACCAAAACAAGCTGAGAAAGTTGCTACTGGTTCAGTTATCCCTCTTTCAGTTCCAGCTACTTTTGCAGTATATCCACTCAGGAAGTAGTACATCGCTTGATCACGAGTTAGTTTAGATACTGGAGGAAGTACACCAAATGCATCAGCTGTTAGGAAGATGATGTTTTGTGGATGCCCAGCCATTAGATCTTTTTTATGATTAACTATATGCTCTATTGGGTAAGATACACGAGTATTTTCAGTTTTACTACCATCTTCATAGTTTACTTCACCCTCGCCATACATCACTACATTTTCTAAAAGTGCATTAGCTTTGATAGCTCCATAAATCTCAGGTTCACTTTTCTCATCAAGGTTGATAACTTTAGCGTAACATCCACCCTCGAAGTTAAATACACCGTGATTATCCCAACCATGTTCATCATCACCAATAAGTGCGCGTTTTGGGTCTGTACTTAGAGTTGTTTTACCAGTTCCACTTAAACCAAAGAAAAGTGCAGTATCACCATCTTCACCAACATTTACAGAACAATGCATCGGAAGTTTACCCTCTAATGGTAACCAGTAATTCATCATAGAGAAGATCCCTTTTTTCATCTCCCCACCATACCATGTACCACCAATGATAGCTATGTTATTTTCAACATCAAACATAACAAAAACTTCAGAGTTTAACCCATGCTCTTTCCACTTTTTATTCACAGCTTTACATGCATTTAATACAACAAAATCTGATTTAAAAACTTCAAGTTCTGAGCTTGTTGGACGAATAAACATATTTTTAACAAAGTGAGATTGCCACGCTATCTCAGAGACAAATCTTACAGATCTTTTTGATGCAGGAGATGAACCGCAAAATACATCGGTTACATAGAGGTCTTTATTTGAGAGTTGAGTCTTAGCAACTTCTAGAAGCTCTTCAAAAACTTCAGGACTAACTTTTTTATTTACATCGCCCCACGCGATATATTTGTTTGAAGGGTCACGATCCACAAAGTACTTATCCTTTGGGCTTCTACCTGTAAATATCCCAGTATCTACAGCGGTGGCACCTTTCTTTGTCTGCTGAACCTCACCGTTGGCCAGCTCATGTTTTATTAATTCATCATAACTAAGATTATGATAAACATTACCAATATTCTTTAATCCTAACTCTTGTAGTTCAGCTAATCTCATAATTTACCTTGTGGTACTTTTTTTCTAAAGTGAAATTATACACACATAAAACCTAAATTTAAAGTAAATAAAAAAAATTTAAGTTTTTTTATATAGA
>JAFGVR010000138.1 GCA_016937915.1 Campylobacterales bacterium
AAAAATCAAATAGATCAAACTTTCTATATCTAAATTTTTGTATTTTGTTGTACTGGAAATATAATCAAATAAAGTTAATATAAGATTAAGAGGATGAGTGTATAATTTCGTAACACTTATTTTTCAGGAGCCTTATTGCGTGATTTGACACTTATCCTACTTGCTGCAGGGAGTTCTAGCAGGTTTGAAATGGGTATAAAAAAACAATGGTTGAGGGTTGGGCATGATCCTTTATGGAAATTTGTAACAGATAAACTATCAAAAACCAGCCTTTTTGACAAAATCGTAATAGCATCTTCAAAAGATGACATTGTATTTATGAAAAACTACGCTAAATACACTTTTGTAGAGGGTGGAGAGACAAGACAACAATCTCTAAGAAATGCCCTTGCAGAAGTTGATACCAAGTATGTGATGGTAAGCGATATAGCTCGTGCTTGTATAAACGAAGATTTTTTAAAATCAATCATCTCAAATGTAGATAAAGGTGACTGCATCGTTCCATACCTAAATGTGACAGATACTGTTGTGTATAAAAATGAAACAATAAACAGAGAAGATGTAAAAAGAGTTCAAACACCTCAACTCTCTGTAACTTCAGTTTTAAAACAAGCATTAGATACAGATATAGAATACACAGATGAGAGCAGTGCTATTGTAGCAAATGGTGGCACCCGCTTCTTTATAAAAGGGCAAGAGGAAGCTCACAAGATAACATATATAGATGACCTTATAAAGGTACCATGCATAAAAGAGCCATCAAGTGACATTTTAAGTGGAAATGGTTTTGATGTTCATGCATTTGATGAAAATTCTAAAATGTATCTTGGTGGAGTTGAGATTGAAGCTGATTATGGTTTTTTAGCACACAGCGATGGTGATGTAGCTATCCATGCCCTTATAGATGCACTTCTTGGTGCTGCTGGTATGGGTGATATAGGGATGATGTTCCCTGATAATGATGATGCATTTAAAGGGATAGATTCTAAGATATTACTAAAAAAAGTTGTTCAAAAAATATATAATTACGGTTTTGAAATCATAAATGTTGATCTAACAATAGCTGCTCAAAAACCAAGAATTGGAAAATACAAAATAGCTATGAGAGAGGTTTTGAGTGAAATTTTAACTATTGAAGCTCAAAGAGTAAACATAAAAGCAACAACTACAGAAAAACTGGGTTTTATAGGGCGTGGCGAGGGTGTTGGTGTGATAGCCAATGCAAATCTAAAATATTTCAACTGGGCAAAATGTTAAGATAAAGGTTAAGATTGAAAATACTAATAATTGAAAATGAAGTTTATTTGGCACAAAGTATCGCCACAAAATTAGGGGAGCTTGGCCATATTTGTGAGATGTGTACATCTACAAAAGATGCATTAAAAAGTAATAACTATGATGTAGTACTTTTATCTACGAACATAAATGGTCAAGATTTCAACCCTATTATAGAAACATTTAAAAAATCGATTGTGATTTTAATGGTATCTTATATAAGCAATGATACTGTATCAAAACCATTAGCTGCTGGAGCAAAAGATTATATACTTAAGCCTTTTATGATAGAGGAACTTATCAGAAAGATAGATCATTATCAAGACTATGAAAGACTAAAAAAAAGAAATCAAGCTTATGAGAGATATCTAAAATACTCATTTGAAGAGATATCAAACGAATACAATCATAACAATATAGAACTTCCTATATTCATCTCAACATCTTTTCAAAAATATGCAGATGCTTTTGCATTTAAGCATGCTACACATAAGAATATGCCAATTCACTTTTTATCACTAAGTGATCCAAAAGCTATAAATGAAATTTCAAGTGTAGCTCACAACTGTATCCTTTATATAACAGATTTTCATCTAATTAAAAAAATTGATCAAAAAGCTTTTTGCGATCAAATAGCTGATAAACAAGCTATTGTTGCTAGCAATGAGAAAATCGAAGATATAATATACCCTATACTAGATATAAAAAGTGAAACAAATATTTTTGATAAAGATGATATATTGCCTATAGAAGACTATGTAAAATATATAGTTTTAAACTATCAAAATAAATATCCAGATACTGAACTATCAAAAAAACTTGGTATCTCACGCAAAAGCTTGTGGGAAAAGAGAAAAAAATATGACATCATCAAGAAAAAATAAAACTGTATATATAGACAAAGAAGCTGCTTCTGCACTTGAACTAGTTAAAGATGGATTGCTATATCCTGTAAGTTCACTGATGGGTGAAAAAGAGTCAAAAGAGGTTTTAAAAACAGGCCTTATTGGTGGAAAATCTTTTCCATTTCCTTTTGTTCTGGCACCTTCAGGAGAAAAAAATGAACAAGTTATTGAGTCATTAGAAGTTGGTGAAGAGGTTACTATACTTTGTGAGGGAAAGGAATTTGCTACACTTATAGTAGATGAAACCTTTCAGATAGATCCAAGCGATCGTGTAAAACATATATACGGAACTGATGATTTAACACATCCAGGTGTAAGAAGAACCATAAAAAGACTTGGAAAATGGGTTTTAAAAGGGGAATACAAACTTTTAAATCAATCATCAAATAAAACAAAAAAAATTATATCAAATGCTAAAAAAGCAGTAGATGCAAAAAAAGTAAACTCTATCTTTATAGCTGCAAATCCACTACACCGTGCCCATGAGCGACTTATTAGACAAACTCTTGACAATTCAGATCTATTGGTGATATTTTTACTAAAACCTTATGATAATTCAAACCTAAGTTATGATATAAGAAGGGAAGCTTTAGAATATTTTGTAAACAATTATCTTCCAAAAAATCGTGTAGTTATAGTTGGTCTTGAAAACAGCTATATATTTGCAGGTTACAATGAACTTATCATAGACTCTATAGTTGCTAAAAACCATGGATGCGATATACTCACCATAGGGAGAAACCATGCAGGACTTGGAATGTTTTATGATTGCAACTCAAACAAGTCTATCATAGATAAAGTGATAGGGATAGATTTGGAGATACAAATAGAGAGTGAGTTTGTTTACTGCAATGAGTGTACTACACTAGTAAGTAAAGAAACTTGTCCTCATGGACAACATCACCAGATATCATATCATGCTGATTCTATATTAGAACTTTTACAACTAGGTATATTACCACCAACCATACTTGTAAGAAAAGAGATATCATCTTTTATACTGAGCAAACTATTTCCAAAT
>JAFGVR010000139.1 GCA_016937915.1 Campylobacterales bacterium
AACATATCTGCTATTATGCATTTTTATGGAGTTTATACAACTATGGAATATATAACCTATTTTTTCACCACCTTTGTACTATCTACGATTTTTGCTATAGCAGGACTTGGTTCTGCTGTTGCTTTAGTACCTGCATTTAATATGGTTGGTGTCTCGTTTGATATCGCAAGAGCTGGTGGACTTTTTGTAAATTTCACAACAACTATCACAACTAGTTTTTTAAATTTTAAAAAAAATCTTTTCGATAAAGATTTTGTGATACCTCTTGTTATAAGTTCTATGCTATTTGCATTTTTAGGCTCAAAAATATCTTTACTAGTTGATGCTGAGATAGTAAAAACGATATTTGGTTATGCCCTATTTTTCATAGCATCAATCATACTTTTTTTTAAAAAACCTACCAAAGAAAAATCAAAACATAATAAAAGTATTTTAGTTGTAGTTGGCTCTATAGGTGGGTTTTTTTCTGGTTTTTTAGGGATAGGTGGTGGTTCTATCATCTCACCTATACTTTTACTATTTGGTTATGATGCTAAAAAAATAGCACTTGGCATCTCATTTGTTATCCCTTTTTCATCTATTGTAGCTTTTTCTAGTTATGTGAGTGTGATAGATGTCAACTATCTATTTTTTGGAGTGATAGCTTTTGCTGCCTATCTAGGTGGAATTTTAGGAAACTATATGTTGCATTTTAAAATATCCACCTCTACAGTTAAAAAGATACTTGCATTTAGCCTGTATATAGTAGCCATAAAGATGTTATTTGGATAGATTTTAGGTCACCTAAGATAGTGTTACTTTTTACCTTTTAAAAACTTTGCATTTTCTGGGTTAGACAAAAATGCAGCCATCGAGTTTTCAACTCCACCAGTTTTTAACTCCTGTTTTTTAACTCTTTGAGAAGCCAGATTTATCAAAACAGGTGTTTCATCTATTATAATCTGCATAATGCTAATAAGTGGCACTGTTACAACTGAGCCTATATTTTCAGGACCAAATCCAGCTTCAAATATCAAACAATCATCCTCTATCATAGCTGTCTCATAGGTGTATCCAGCCAAGAAAAAAAGTGTCATTTGACGAAATGATGAACTTATCTCCTCTGGTAAAGGTGGATTAAATTCAGTCTCATTGATCTTACACAAAATCCCAAAATTTTGCTCTTTTTCAAATAGATAAACTATCAAATCCTCTATATTTTTTTGCATAAGCTTTGCAAATGAAGCATCTTCAATTATATTCTCTAACAAAATCTACACCCTCTATTTTTATTGATGAAATTATATCAAAATCGATCATAGCATTTAAAAGTGCCACTTTTTTGAAATTTTCCAAATCATTTTGGCTTATATCGGCCTCTTTTAACAAACCTTTATCAAGATATCTAGCTCTTGTAGTACCTTTTAGAAGTGGTGTTTTTGGAGTGTACCAGATGCCATCAGATGCCAAAAAAGCTAAATTTGCTATGGTGGTATCAGTTATCAGTGAGTTTTTTATTATTAGCACATCATCACAAAAACCTCTTTGCTCAAATAAAGCATCAAGTTTAGTACGATTTAGAGATTTTCTATCATAAGTAATCGCATCATCATAAACCAGTTTTAAAGATTTTATAACCCTTTTTTGGTACGGATGGTAAGTCACCTCTATGGAGTTGTCATCATAAACAACGCGGCATCTATACAAACCATCACTTGGAGGGTTTAAATAATCTAAAAGATTTCTACTACCCCCATAGCGGTTTTGGTGATACTCTATATTGTAAACCTCTCCATCTTTAGCTTTTATCGTCTCTAAAAACTGTTCCATCATTTAAAAAGGTCTGTACTTATATATCTCTCACCAGTATCACAAAGTATAGTGACTATAGTTTTTCCAGCAAACTCTTCTCTTGCAGCTACTTGCATAGCTGCGTAAACATTTGCACCAGCTGAGATCCCAACCAAAAGCCCCTCCTCTTGTGCTAACATCTTTGCAGTCTCTATGGCATCTTCATTGCTTACCTTTATCACCTCTGCAAAAATATCTACATCTAAAATATCTGGGATAAAACCAGCCCCTATCCCTTGTATCTTATGAGCTCCAGCAGATTCACCTGAGAGAACCGCTGAATCTTTTGGCTCAACTGCAAAGATAGCTATATCTTTTATCTCCTCTTTTAACTTTCTTGAAGTCCCTGTTAAAGTACCACCTGTTCCAACAGCTGCTACAAAAGCATCCACTTTTTTATCTGTGTCATTTAAAATCTCAACCGCAGTGGTAAGTGTGTGTATCTCTGGATTTGAAGCATTACAAAACTGTTGTAAAATTATAGAATTATGTGTTAAGGCTGCAAGCTCCTCAGCCTTTGAGATAGCACCATTCATCCCTTTACTAGCAGGTGTTAAAACAAGTTCTGCTCCAAAAGCTTTAAGCAGTTTTTGCCTCTCTATACTCATAGACTCTGGCATCGTTAAGATAAGTTTTAATCCCATAGATGCACACTGAGCTGCTAGTGCTATGCCGGTATTGCCACTTGTTGGTTCTATGATAGTACTATCTTGTGTTATCTCACCACTCTCTAAGGCCCTTCTTATCATATTAAACCCTATCCTATCTTTTACAGAACTTGTTGGGTTCATAAATTCACATTTGCCAAGTATCAAAGCACCTGTAGCTTTTGATGCTTTATTTAATTTTACCAGTGGTGTATTTCCAACTAAATCACCTATATTTTCTGCTATCTTCACGCTCACTCCTTATCAGCTTCAATTATTTTATCAAAAAGGTTATTTACACAGATGTCTATCATCTCATAAACTTTGTCAAACCCTTCAAATCCGTCGAAAAAGTATGGATCTACAACATCTTTACCATCATAACCAAACTCACCTAATTTTATGGGATTAGATGCACCCATATCTTTTAGATTTTTTATATTTTTACCATCTAATCCTATAACTAAATCAAATAGCTCAAAATCTTTTTTTGTAACTTACCTTGCTACTAATTTTGATATATCCACACCATTTTGTTTCGCTACTTTTATAGAATCTTTACAAGGGTTCTCACCCACATGCCAACTACCTGTTCCAGCAGAATCCACTTTTATCTCTAGTTTTTTATCTTTTATGATTTGTCTAGCTATCCCCTCTGCTATTGGTGAGCGACAAATATTACCCAAACAGACAAAAATAACTGAATTAACATTTTTTACCATTAGAAGTTCCTATTAAAATAACTATATTCTAGTACAAATAGTTTAACATTTAACACTCTATTAATTCAAATAAATGTAGAATTATGGGATTATGAACTTTTGTAAAGGGGAAATTAGATGGGAATAACTCCTAAAAACAATGAAAAAACATTTAACAAAAATCAACTTCTAGTGACAAAAACAGATTTAAAAGGTAAGATAACTTACGCTAACCAAGCTTTTGTAAAAATAGTTGGTATGAGAGAATCTGAGCTGCTCGGAAAACCTCACAACATCATCAGACATCCAGATATGCCAAAAATAGTATTTAAAATACTTTGGGATGCACTGCAAAAAGGGGAAGAGGTTCATGCTTATGTGAAAAATATATGTGCAGATGGCTCTTTTTACTGGGTTATGGCGAATGTAACACCGTCTGTATTTAATGGAAAAGTTGTTGGTTACCACTCTGCTAGAAGAGTACCAACTAGAGAGGCTATAAGTGTGATAGAACCTCTTTATAGAGAACTACTAAGTGCTGAGCGTTCTGGTGGAATCAGTGCTAGTCAAAAAATATTAGATAAATTACTACAAGAAAAAGGAATGGCTTATGAAGAATTTATCCTCTCTTTCTAAACTACACTATGCAAACTATGCCCATATAGCGGTGATTGCTTTAGGAGTTTTGATATCGTCGATTTTTTTTGAATTCAATCCAACTACACTAACATTTAATATTTTAAATATTTTAATTGCTATTTATGCTTACAAACAGATACATATAACAACTGATAGTATCTTAAAAACATCAGATATTATAGCTCAAGCTAAAAACGGTAACTTTGAAAACAGACGCCATAGTGACCATGCTGGTGGTGAGATAACTGAACTTGCACACAATATAAATGATCTTTTTGATCAACTTGAAAGTTATATAAGAGAGATAAATACATCAATAGATTATGCTGGTAAAAATAAGTATTTTAGAAGGATAAATACAAGTGGTCTTAACACTACTTTTGAAAGAACTGCTGAGCTTATAAATAGAAGTATAGATGCTATGGAGGTTGAATTTAGAAATCAAGAAAAAGAGAGATTTATACTAGAGCTTACTCGTTCAGGAAAAGGTTTTATAGAAAATTTTGAAATCATACAAAAACAGATAAGTGAAAATAATGATAACTTAACAGAACTAGAGCAAGAAGCTAAACAAAGTTCTACTCTAGCTTCATCAAATACATCAATTGTTGATGCTATGAACAAAAATTTTGAAAAACTGTCTGAAATAATAGTTCAAAATGATGAAACTGTAAATGGAGTTTCTGCTCGTACAACAGAGATAACATCTGTAATTGACCTCATTAAAGATATAGCAGACCAAACAAATCTTCTAGCCTTAAATGCAGCGATAGAAGCAGCAAGAGCAGGTGAGCATGGAAGAGGATTTGCTGTAGTTGCAGATGAAGTGCGTAAACTAGCTGAGAGGACCCAAAAAGCTACAAATGAGATAAGCATAACCATATCAACACTTCAACAAGAATCAAATGGGATGCTTGAAAATTCAACAGAACTTAGCAGAATAGTTCAAGAGTCT
>JAFGVR010000140.1 GCA_016937915.1 Campylobacterales bacterium
AAAATATATGGATTGATTTTATTTAAGTTTTTAGCTTAAAAGCTTGATTTTGTGATGCTATTAAAGAAAAAGGTAGTGTAGAGCTTACACCTCTTTTTCAATAAACTCTCTTAAGAGTTTTTTGATTTTTATTTTACTCTCTTCATCTTGGATGCTTGGTTCATAAATCAAAGAGAGACCATTTTCATTTACCACAATTTTATCATTGTTCATATTCTCTTTATTTACGCTAAAGAGTTTGATGCTTCGTTTAAAACCTTTTGGAACTATCTCCATCTTTTCATCGGTTTTAAATTTCTCTTGTACAAGAAATTGTGTCTCTTCAGATATACATATCTCACCAGCATCTGCGGCTGATTCTATTCTACTTGCTAGATTTACAGTTGAGCCTATGATGGTGTACTCAAGTCTGTTTTCACTTCCGAAATTTCCAACTGTACAGTATCCTGTATGGATCCCTATCCTTATTTTAAAAGGTTTTGTAAAACCTTTGTCTATCCATCTTTTATGAAGTTTATCCATGTGTTGTTGCATCTCTATGGCCATCTTTACGCAGTTTATGGCATCCTCTTTGACCCCTTTTGATTCAGGGTCTCCAAAAAAAAGCATCACTGCATCACCTATATATTTATCGACCGTAGCACCGTATGAGAGTGCAATGTTTGTCATATCGTTTAGATAGTCGTTTAGAAGTTCGCTCAAATCTTCTGATTCCATAGTGTCGGTCGTATCTGTAAAATCAACTATATCTGAAAAAAATACAGTTAATTTTTTCCTTTTTGAGCTAAGTGTGGCGTTTTGTTTTCCTGAGAAGATAGAATCATATATCTGAGGAGATAGATATTTTGAGAGGTTTTTTGATAACTCTTGAAGCATCTCATTTTTACTTTGTTCATGCATCAGTTTTATCTTATTTTCACTCTCATCTTTGAGTTTTTCAAGTGCAGTAGCCATACTTTTTATCATAGTGTTAAATGAGCGTGAAAGTGTCCCTATCTCATCATTTGATGTAACATTTATCTGGTATGAGTAGTCTTGTTTTTTAGTTATGTTATCTGCTGCTTTAGATAGCTCTATAACAGGTTTTATAAGGCGGTTTGTAAAAAATAGAGATATGATAGAGATAAATAAAGCACCTAAAAAAAGTGTTATATAAAACCATTTTTCATATTGATTTAAAATGTTTTCTAAAACCAAATTATCCTCTTGAAGAACTATTTGTATATCATGATTTTTTAGTTTCATGCTAACTTGAAGTGGATTTTTGAATTTTTTTGTTTGGTATAAAATTTCATTTTTATTTATCACTAAATAATAGGTTCTATTTTTAGTATTTGATAAAAATTTAGTAAATGTTTTTAGTGGAAAATCAAGAGTCAAAGTTCCAGATTTTTCACCCATATATTTTGAAACTATATCCATACTTATGAAGTTTTTTATAGTTTTTTTATCGACATCTGATGTTGGGTTACTTGATGCTATTAGGTTGTTTGTTTTATCAAAAACATAAAAATTTCCATCCATATCAAGTCCATTTTTTCTCTCCTCTAAAAGATTCAAAATCCTCTTGTCAACATCTTTGGAATATATGTCATCCATAACATCCATCCTTGACATAAAACGCATATCTCTATGGATGGTATCTAAGTACTGCTCTATCTTCTCTACATTTAATTTTAGTTGCGTTTGCATCTCTGTAAGTGTATTTGTTTTGTACTCTTTTTTTAAACTATGACCTATAATGACCATCATGATAGTGTATGGTATCAAACTAACCGATAGTATGAGTAAAATGGTTTTTAGTTTAAAACTCATATAAAACCTTAAAAGAATCATCAATTTCCTCTTTTGGCATATACCCTATAGCACCCTCTACATTTTGTATAAAGTGTTTTAGAGAATTTAGAGATGATTGAGTGATGGGTGGTGTAACCCCTTGAAAGTGTTGTTTTGTCCAAAAAGTGTTTAATTGCTCTCTATCCATTTTTAAAATATTTTTTTCAAATTCGAGTCTAAAAGGTATGTTTGCAGATATATTTACAGGGACTATCTTTTGTGCATCTATGAAATGTTGTTTTTTTTAAAAAATATTCTTTATCTGTTTTTTTGATATTTTTTCTAAAGAGTTTTTTTTACTTGTTATAACTGCGTAGCCATCTGCATAAATGGAGCTTGATACCAAAAAGATAAGTGTGATTTTTATAAAACTTGACATTAGAATAAAACCGACAAAGAGAATAAAATCTTATTTTGTTCAGATTTTGAGTTCCACTGATACTCACCTTTGAGTGATACCGCATAGATAGGTCTGTAACTGTATCCAAATACCCCTATATGAGATTTTGCATCTAAAGAGTTGTCTTTAAAATATTCGTAACGGGTAACTATGCTGTTTTGTGTATCTATTTTGTACTGAGTTTGTATATATGAAGCAAAACTGCCATAGCTTTTAGAGGTTGTGTTGTCTTTTATAGTGCTAAGTATAGCTTCGTACTGAACACTGAGTGGATAAAGGTCATGTTTACCATTAAACTCTATGAAACGGGAGCGTTTGTTCTCTTGAGTGATATATTCTGCGATGCTTCCACCATAAGAGAAATCTTAATCTACCTCGTTTTCAAGTGAAACACCAAAAAAGTGTTTGTTTTTTATATTGATATACTCATCATCAAGATCTTTGTTATGTTGAGCAAATATGTTGTATCTGAGTGATTCAAAGTTTGGAACATAACCGTATATGTCAAACCCTGTAACAAATTTTGGAAATATCTGATTGCTAAGGATAGGGTTTGAGCTTGTCTCTCTTAGTACATTTATTGGTTCAAGGTTCCAATATCCTATGGGTGTTATCACTTTTCCAACCCTAAAATTTATATTTTGGGAGTATTTATAGTCTATATAAAACCTCTCTTTGTGAAATTTAAGAGATGTTGTTTCAGTGTTTGTTTTATATTCGTATTTATACACTGGAGCAGCTTCTAGCTCTGCTAGGTAGGAGATATTGTCATTTAAACTACCATAAGCCAAAATGGCTACATCATCAAGCCTAAAAACTCTTTCATCTTCACTTAGAGAATAATCTGTTGAAAAATATCCCCCAAGATGGAGTTGTTCATTGAACTTATACCCTTTTCCAAGTTCGTATGCGTGAAGAACCAAGCTTGATAGGAGAAATATGGAAAAAATTAGCTTCATCTTTAAACCTATTTGATAACTGTTTTAAAGATTATATCAAAAAAACTTATCCTTGTAATTAATTCTATTTTGTTAAAATGTCTAGTATGAATAAGATGAAATTATCAACTATTTTGATGGTTGTGGCAATTGTTTTAATTGTTTTTTTTAATGAGAATAAAAATAGTGTGGGGCATAAGATGCTTGGTGAAGATGCAACTATATTAGCTTTTGGCGATAGTTTAACTTACGGTTTTGGAGTGAGTTGGGATGAGAGTTATCCATCTGTTATGGCTAAAAAAACAAAACTTCATATCATAAATGCAGGACTAAACGGTGAGATTACAAGTGAGAGTCTGCATAGACTCCCTTTGTACCTCTCTCAAAAGCCAGATTTTGTGATACTTTGCATCGGTGGTAATGATATCCTCCAAAAAGTCCCAAAACAAATCATCAAACAAAACATACAAAAGATGGTGCAGATGATAAAACAAAGTGGGGCAGAGATGCTTTTAGTAGCTGTACCTGAGCTTGATAGTTTTGGGTTTGGTGTGCTTGATATATACGCTGAGATAGCAGATGAGTATGAGATACTTTTAGAAGATGAGATATTGTCACACATAGAGTTAAGGAGAGAGCTAAAGAGTGACTACATCCACCCAAATGCAAAAGGGTATGAGATGATGGCTGATGCTTTTATAAAAGTTTTAAAAGATAATGGGGTTTTAGAGTAGATGCAAAGAGTTGATGTAATATATGAATATAGTGAAATTCAAGGTAATGGTTTTGAAGATTTAAAAACTTATATCATAGATACTAAAGCTTTGCATCCGTACTTTAAACTGGATTGGAATGTTTTAAAGTCTAAACAATACTGCGGCATTTTAAGTTTTAGCTCAAAAGATTATTATCTACTTCCAAAAATTTCAAACCATGACAAAGAAAAAAATCTAAACATCTTCACCTATATGCTGATGTATGTTTACGATATAAAACTGCACAACTTAGATATATCTGCATCTAAAAACCATGAAGATAAAAATATCTTGGAACTTTTCATACAGCTTTTTGCAAGAGATCTTTTCAAAGAGTTTCAAGCGGGAATCTATAAAGAGTACATAACACTCCAAGATAATCTTGCTACACTTAGAGGAAAATATC
>JAFGVR010000141.1 GCA_016937915.1 Campylobacterales bacterium
AATAAATCTTTTAATTGTTTCTCTTTAACTCTTATCATCGCTTTATTATTTCTATTAAATATATGGATATGCTCTGCATGAGGGTTATCTGTAAAATTGATTTTTCTCTCCCCAAGCTCTATACCATCTAGCTCTATCATGCATCTGCTAAAACAGGTTTGTGGTAGTTTGATAGAGTCTTTAGATAACTCTTCACTTTTTGAAGAGATTGTAGAAAGTTTTATAATGATTTTATCTATGGTATCAAAGATATCTTCTGTGTTTATTTTTACACTAAACACTTTGAGGATTTATAAACCTATCTCCTCTTTTTATCTTCTCAAAAAGCTCTTTATCTCTCCAGTCGTTTTTAACCTCATCTGAGAAGGTGATGCTATCTAGCTCTATATCACCCATCTGTTTTGAGTATGCATCTTGGCTAAAACACTGAGCATATCCAGTATCTGTTTCGTGAACTATCACGCTATGGAGTTTTACCTCTTTTTCGCCGTTTACCATGCTTGTGAGGTGTAGAAGCTTGTCTATGATGACAAATATCACCCTTGAAAACTGCTCCGCAGATGGTGATACAGGAAGTTCTACCCATCTAAGGGAGTGTTTTTTCATATCATCTATATAGCTTTTATCATCACCACTCCATAGGGCTATAGAGTGATCAAATGCATCTATGATATCTTTCATATTTTGTTTCATCAAACCAAAATCATAAACCATTTGACCATTATCTAAAAAGTTTGATTCAAACAAAAGTTCAACTTTGTACGAGTGTCCATGGAGTGAAGCTCTGCACTTTAGTGTTGAGCATCCACGAACGATGTGTGCATTTTCAAATTTAAAAAGTTTTCGAATTATCACCTATACCCCTTTATTTGCATCCCATATTCTTATGTGGAGTCTGTCTGAAAAGTTATAACCTTTTGTTTTGCAAAACTCTATAAGTGGTAGTGTATTTTTTTCTACTTCTGTTTTATCGCCACCAAGAGGCATACAAAACACTTTTATGTTTGGTGCGTGTGAGGTTATATCATCTACCTCATCCTCTAGCCCCATATCTATGGAGTCTGCATCTATGGAGAACTTGAAAAATGACTCTTTTGAGTTTATGGCTATGTTGTTTATCGCATCTCCACGAACCCTCTTTTTATAGCTCTCACCAGAGTTTGAAAGCTTTACTGAGAGAGCAAATATACACTCCCTAAAAACATGGTACTTTTCAAAATCAACATCCAAAGAGCCATTTGTCTCAAAAGTTATCTGATGCCCATTTTCTACCAAAGCATCTAAAAATCTTATAAAAATCTCATCATTTGCATACAAAAGTGGCTCACCACCTGTAAGTACCACATCAACTGCATCTGGGAGTTCATAAAGGTTTAAGATATTTAGCAAATCTTTTTCACTCTCTATCAAAACCCAATTATGGGAAAAATGCTCTTTATTTACTGCGTAAACGGTATCGCATCCCAAAACCTCTACCCCATCAGATGATTTTTCGATGCATCCAAACCCCTCGCATCTCATATTGCATCCACCAAAACGAAAAAAGAGCGATGGAGTACCAGTGTATCTACCTTCCCCTTGGATGCTGTAAAAATGCTCAACTAGATATATAGCCACTATTTAACCGCCAGTCTCATAAAAAGCTCTTTTTGAGCTCTCACCATCATCACCACCCCAGCGGTTTTTTTCAGGTTTGTTTTTTACAACCTCTTTTAAAACTAAAGCGGCGTTTTTTATCTCACCCCGTTTTACAAAATCTGCTATGCTCATAGCTTCATCAAAGTACAAACATGGGATCAAGTACCCCTCAGCTGTGAGTCTGATGCGGTTACACTTTGTACAAAAATCATCCTCATAAGGCTCAATGATGCCAAATCTATAACCATCATCCATAGTGTAGTAGTGTGATGGACTAGCACCATCAAAACCATCATCGCTAAACGAGTAATGCTTTGAAAGTATCTCTAAAAGCTCGTTTGATTTTAAACCTTTTATCTCTTTAGATGCGTGTTGATTTTCCATATACTCGATAAACCTAACACTCATCCCTCTCTCTTTAGAGTACTCTAAAACATCCACTATCTCTTGGGAGTTGATGCCATCCATAGGGACCATGTTTACTTTTACTTTTAGACCAACTCTCAAAGCTTCCTCAACACCATCAAGTACATTTTTGAGTACATCTTTACCAGCTATCTGTTGTGCAACATCACTCTTTAGAGTATCGATACTTACATTTATCCTCTTAAGACCTGCATCTTTTAACCTTTGTGCAGTCCCTTTTAAAAGGTAAGCGTTAGTTGTCATAGCCAAATCTATAGATGGTGAGTAGTCGTATATCATCTTGATAAATTTATCTAAATCTTCACGAAGTAAAGGCTCACCACCTGTGATGCGGATCTTTTTTACACCCTCATCTATCGCTATTTTTATAAATTCAAAAAGTTCTTCAAAAGAGAGTAGATTCTCTTTTGGTACCCAAGAAAAAGGTTTCTCAGGCATACAGTAGCTGCATCTAAAGTTACAGCGTTCAGTTACTGAAACTCTTAGATAATCAACTACTCTGTTATAACTATCTATTAGCATCTATTTAGCTAATATCTCAGCTTTTAGCTTCTCAAACTCAGATTCTGTAAGTATCCCCTGCTCTTTCATCTCATAAGCCTCTTTGATTTTGCTTAGTTTTGACTCTTTAGAAAAGTTAGTTTTTTGATTTTGCATAGATGGTACAAATGATGAACCTTTTTGTTCTGTAAATGTAGCACCTCTGTTTGCACCTCTTCTCTCTGCTAATTTTTTCTCTATGATAGCATCTATTTGAGCTTCAGTTAATGCTGGAACAGAGTTTGTAGCTACTGCTGAGTCCTCATCATCACCACCTAAACCAATAAGCTCAGTTATCATGTTATCAGGATTTTCCATGTTTGAGCCAGCAAGACCAGTTCTAGATATCTCCTCTCTAGCTTCATTTGCACTCACTTGTTCAAAAGCAAACTCACCACCAACTACATTATCAGTGATTCTTAGGTAGTTTACATCACCAGCTTTTAGGTTTAGTTTGATATGTTCTTCTATTATTTGGCTCTTAACTGCACTAAGTAAAGTAGCGTTTGGTTTAAGATTTAGTGCTAGGTACTCCCCTGTCTCTATCCTCTCAAGGTAAGTTTTACCATTGATGCGAATGTTGTAAGTACCATGACTTGCGTTTTCACCTCCACTCATACCACCAACTACATACACATAAACAAGTGCAGCATCTGCCATCGGCTCCTCTGCTTGAAACGGTGCTTTTGAACCACATGCACTAAAAAACAAACTAACTGCTAGTAAAACTAGAACTGACAATCTTTTTTTCATCTTTACTCTCTCTCTTTTTATTTAATAGAGTTCTTGCATAACTCATATAACGCAAAATGAACAAAACAAGAGAATCGCTTTTTCCAAAGGAAAAATGTTTCCTGAAAGTCCATTTTTGCTACGCTA
>JAFGVR010000142.1 GCA_016937915.1 Campylobacterales bacterium
AGATTGAGTGTGTCTTACCTATAACCTCATCTTTGGTATAACCTGTAACTTCACAAAACTTATCATTAACATAAACTATAACTCCATTTGCATCTGCTTGAGTTACAATGAGATAATTATCTAAAAGCTTTGCTTTTTCAAAATCTTTCAATAAATTTACCTATTTTAAAGATTTAGATATTTGTTTTATATCATCTACCAGAGATATGTTGTAAAAAGTTTGTTCAACATCCCCTTTTATCCAAACATTTTGTCTAAAAATCTCTAAAGATGTAAGTAAAGCTTCAAAATTTATTGCAGCGTTTTTAATATCTTTTAAGATATTATCCCCATAAGTTACTATATCTTTTGAAAACTCTTCTAAAACTATAGAAACATCATAAAATATCTTATAGTAGCTAAGTATCAAAGAGTATTTCATAAAAAGGTCACCAAGCTCAAAGAGATTCTCTTTATCAAAATTTATCTCACTATAAAAAGATAATATAACTCTCTCTAATTCACTAGTTATATCACTCAGTTCATCTTTATCATCCTGATTTAAAACTTCACTTTTTGGCTCAACAACATTTTGGGTCTCTTTAGAACTGTTTTGCAAATATGCCAATTGATTTAATTTTTTTTCTAAAATCTGATTTTTTCTAGCTATAATCAGATTTTCCTCTTCAAGTTTTTTTGCATAAAGTTTTAAAAGTTTTCTATCAAAAACAATTGAACAATTTTTATAAAGCATCTTTATAAGTTCATCTTTTTGGGATAATTTATTTAAAAAACTATTTACCTCAAGATTTATAAGTTTGTATAAAAGATGCGATTCATCATGTGCAGATAAAACTATAATTACAGCATCATCTGACAATTTGTTGATATGTTGTATCAATTCAACCCCATCCATTATGGGCATATTTATATCTGTTAAAACTATATCTATGTTTTCCCTCTTATATATCTCTAAAGCTTTGGCACCATTATCTGCTACAAAAACATTTTTAAAAAGTTTTGAGAGCATCCCCTCCATACTACCTCTTAGCATCTCCTCATCTTCTACATAAAGTATGTTTTGTTCACAAGAAAGTTCTTTTAAATCTTTCAAACTTACCATCTTTTTTAATCCTTATACACCTAAATTAATTCTAAAGCTTTTTTATAATCACTAGGGTAGTTTATATTTAAAAACTTTTTCATACACTTAAAATCAACAAAATTTGTATTTGAATTTTTTAATCCATACCCCAACTTGTAATTTTTATCTTTTAACATCTCATTAAATTTTTTATACATAGATTTATGGTACAACCCACACATAGGTTGTATCATACCATCAACCACAGCTATCACAGCATCTAAGCCAGAGCTATCGTTATCAAAATTTTTTTTGATTATCTCATAATCTATAAAAGGGGTATCAACACTTATGGCAAAAAATCTATCACATTTTAGAGTTTCAAAAACAGAGATAAATCCAATAGTTGGTGCGTAAATTTCACCATCTTCTTCGATGAAATTTAATGAATCATAATTTTTAAGAGATTTGAATTTAACTTTATCTTTGCACGAGATGTAGATTGTGGAAAATATCTTTTGAAGTTTATCTATCTGATACTCTGTCATAGTATCAAAACCGCCAAATGGGATGAGTGATTTATCACTCCCCATTCGACTGCTTTTACCACCTGCAAATATCACACAAGGGGTATCTATCATTATTCGAAAAGTGCTGCTTCGATTCTTCTGTTTTGTGCGCGACCTTCGCGAGTTTTATTTGTAGCGATAGGCTCACTCTCACCTTTTGCAACAGTTGAGATTCTATCTGCTTCTATACCATTTTTTACTATCATAGCTTTAACAGCATCAGCTCTTTTTTGAGATAGTTTCATGTTATACTCTTCACTACCCATGCTATCAGTGTGACCGATAATCTCAGCTTTATAAGTTGGAGTACATTTTAAGATAGATGAGAATTCCTCAACTCTTGGGTATGACTCCTCTTTTATAACCGCTGAATCAAATTTGAAGTTGATATTTAGGTTCATTTTTGGTGGACAAACTGGAAGTTCAGGCTCTACAATTTTTTGTAAAACTATAGTACAACCAGTTGCATCTACTTTATCACCAGCTGGAGTTGTAGGACAAGCATCAACAGAGTTTAAAACACCATCGTTGTCATCATCGCCATCTACTTTACAACCAGTTGCATCTACTTTTGTACCTGCTGGAGTAGTTGGACAAGCATCAACATAGTTTAAAACACCATCGTTATCATCATCACCATCTACAGGTTTTATAGGTTCTGGTTGTGGTTTTTTACCAAATGGGATATTTAAACCAGCTAAAAGTGCTAAGTTATTATCCATAGCAGAATCAACACCATCTTTTAGCATATATACAGCTTCTAGTTTTAGAGCTATATCGTTTACTAAATCTATCTTAGCACCAATACCTGCATCTAAAAATGCACCATCGTGGCTATCTCTTTGAGTGTTTACAAAGTCTATGTTTTCATATCCAACACCCATTTTAGCAAGTGGTGTAAAGATACCAACTTTATCATACTCATATACACCATTTAGTGCCATTCTATAGATGCCTGTATCTATAGTTGAGTTTGTATAATCAGTGTTTGAGTATAAAAGTGATAATTCAGGTTTAATAACTGAATCAACTGCGTTGTATTGAAACTCTGCTCCATAAAGTGTAGAGTTTTCTAACCCTGTTGCATCTTCTGCAAAGTTATAACCAACAACTGGAGTTACCTCATAGTTATAGTCACTTGCCATTGCTAATGAGCTTATTAAAGCTGCACTTAGTAGTATTTTTTTCATCTTTTTTCCTTTTTGTTAAGTTGAAAACATTTTACGAATTCTATCTGATAATATATCTTTTAGATAGGTAAATTTGTATAAATTTTATCTTGGGTCTGTTATGTATCCTGTAATAGCAGATGCGGCTGCAACAGCAGAGTTTGCTAAGTAAACTTTTGAGCTTCTACTACCCATACGACCAACAAAGTTACGGTTTGTTGTTGCAACTGCTACCTCGTTATCACCAAGGATTCCCATATATCCACCAAGACACGCTCCACAAGTTGGGTTACTTACCACTCCACCAGCATCTACGATGATGTCAATATAACCTAGTTTTGTAGCTTCACGAAGAATTTTTTGAGTCCCTGGAGTTACGATAAGTCTAACATCTTCATGAACTCTTTTACCCTCTAAAATCTCTGCTGCAACTTTTAAGTCCTCTAAACGACCATTTGTACAACTTCCGATAAACGCTTGGTCAACTTTTATCTTATCAGCTACTGCTTGGCTAATTGAGTGGCCATTTGATGGTAAGAAAGGATAAGCGATAACAGGCTCTAACGCAGCGACATCTATCTCTAAAACTTGAACATAAGATGCATCATCATCACTTTGGTGGATTTTTGGCTCTCTTGCTAAATCTTTATCAGCCAAAAACTCTTTTGTAACATCATCATAAGCTACTATCCCGTTTTTAGCACCAGCTTCTATCGCCATATTACACATAGAAAATCTATCATCCATACTTAGATGCTCTATAGTGCTTCCTACAAACTCTAAAGTTCTGTACAATGCACCATCAACACCAATCATGCGAATAATTTCTAGGATAATATCTTTACCAGTAGTGTATTTGTTTGGTTTACCATTAAGTACTACTTTAATAGATTCAGGAACTTTAAACCAGTTGCCACCAGTTACCATAGCAAACGCTAAGTCAGTTGAACCCATACCAGTAGAAAACGCTCCCAACGCACCATGTGTACAAGTGTGTGAGTCTGCACCGATGATAACATCACCAGGAACTACAAGCCCTTTTTCAGGTAAAAGAGCGTGTTCTATACCCATATCTTTTTCATCAAAAAAGTTTTTAAGTTTGTGTTTTTTAGCAAAATCACGACTGATTCTAGCTTGGTTTGCAGATGCTATATCTTTTGCAGGGATGAAGTGGTCTAAAACTATAGAAAACCCATCAGGATTTGCTAGTTTTTCTGCTCCACTATCCTCAAAAGCTTTTATAGATATAGGAGTAGTGATATCGTTACCGATAACCATATCGATGTTACAACGAACTATCCCGCCAGCATAAACTTTTTTGCCAACATGTTCAGAGAATATTTTTTCAGTAATAGTCTGACCCATAAAATACCTTTAATATATAATAATTTCGCAATTGTAACATTTAAGGGATAAAAGAAAGTTTTAGTTAAAAATCTATTTGATATGATGCAATATTATTCAAAAGGATTTTAGATGCATATA
>JAFGVR010000143.1 GCA_016937915.1 Campylobacterales bacterium
GATCCTCTTTTAGTAGCTCTAGTACTATTTTTGTTTTTTGCACTGCACTAAAAACTTGACCTTTTTTTCTACTCATTATTTTCTCCTATATTTCATAAAAATTGTAGCTTTTTAGGAAATAAAACTGGGTGAAATGTTGTTTGAAAATTTGAGGGCATTATATAGACAAAAGATACTCAACATTTAAAACACTCAAACAGCAATCCAAATCTTTTTTACAACTAAACTCATAGTTTTTTTTCTCTAAATTATCAAAGAAAAAATCTATCGCAGAGAAGTTTGTAAGTGAAAAAGATTCAGTTGGGCAAACTCCTACACAACCACCACATGAGATGCACTCAGCTGGGGTAAATGCTGGGATGTTGTTTACTAGTTGTATAGTTTGTACTGGACATATATCTACACAGTTTTGACAGTTTGAAAACTTACTTGTAGCCCTTATACAAGAGCTTATGTTAAACTTTAAGTTGCTCATTTATGTATTCAAAGTCACTTAGTAAAAACTCTAAAGTAAGCTCTGCCCCATCGTGATAAAGTGGAGTGCGAGACTCTTTTTTCATATTTATAAGAAACATCGGTACCCATGCTAAAAGGTGATCTTTTAAGAAACCTTTTTGAACATGTAAAAGCTCCTCTACACCCTCTTTATCGTTCGCTTCTAAAGCTTTTTGCATAGCGTTACAAAGCATATACATAAACTCTAATTCAACCCCTATGTGGTCAGGACTTACAACTCTAGCTTTATCAAGTTCTACTCTAAAATCAAGTGCATTGTAAAGCTCAATCACAGGGTTGTCACCACCGCTTTCTATCATCTGATCTTCTCTAGTGTAAAAACTCTCATAAGGTACAAGATGCAGTAAAAATAGGTTTGTAAAATCAACATCTAAAAATTTCTCTTTTACTATCTCGTTACTAAAACCTTTTCTCTTTTCCCAGTTTTTGTAGTTTGGAAAAAGATCCAAAACCGATTCATCACCCTGTATTGATTTTAAAAATTCAACATCAACCTCACTCATCATTAGCCTTGAGATGAGTGCGTATAAAGTGATACGGTTTTGCAAATCCTCTTGTTTGATATCCATATAATATTACCTTTTCTTATTGTGACGGGTATTCTACTATACCCATAGTAAATATCTATTTAACCCATAAAAGCCAAAATCGAAGCTGTAACTGCAACATTGAGTGATTCAACCCCTCGTTTCATTGGGATGCATATAGTTTGATTACATAACTCTTCAACATCTTTACTTACCCCATCACTCTCATTACCCAAAACAAATATAGATTTTTTTGTCATTTTAAGATCATAAATACTATTTTTGGCATGTGATGATAAAGAGTAGATATTTGTATCTTTTAAATCTTTTAAGATGTCGTTTAAAGTATTACAATAATAGATAGGTAGCTTAAATAAAGTCCCAGCACTAGCTTTTATCACAAGTGGTGATATTTTTGCTGAATTTTTTTTAGGAAGGATAATCCCATCTATGTTACCAGCTGCACAAGAGCGGATAATCATACCAAGGTTTTGTGGATTTTGTATCCCATCAAGTGCTATCAACCTAAAACTATCCAAACCTTTTATATCTTGTGCATTTCTATAACTTTGAGATATTATATCTACCGCTACACCTTGATCTTGTTTAGAGTTTTTACTTATACGACTAAGCTCATTTTTATCGTGATAAACCACTTTTACATTTTTACTATTAGCCAATGAAAGTATAGTTTTTATAGCTCCATCAGTTTTATTTGAAGATGCCATGTGTAGTTTATCTATTTCGATAGTATCATCTTTTAAAACCTCTATAACAACATTTCTCCCATATAATGTTATGATTTTTTCAAAATAGTTTTTTTTATTTTTATACTCTTGTGAATCTTGTTTCAAGATTTTCCTTTAAATTGCAAATATTATTAGAATTTTATCCTCATCTTCTTAAACCTATCGCTAAAGTTGGTTCTCTCAACAAGGTTTACTTTTGTTGGGATTTTATATCTATCTAGTTTCTCTTTGCAGTATTTTCGTATCAGTTTTTTCATCTCTGATTCACTCACACTAACACTACTAACAACATCACAAACAACACTTTGTCCTGTTATGGCGTTAGCAGATGCATATACCAGTGCATCATCTATCTCATCCATAGATAGCAGTACAGATTCCACTTCGGCTGGGAGTACCTTCTCACCCCCTACATTTATCACCTCTTTACCTCTGCCTATGATTTTTATGTACCCATCTTCGCTTTGTTCCACCAAGTCACCAGTTTTGAACCAGCCATCTTCGCTAAAACTCTCCATAGATGCGTTTAGATACCCCATCACCTGAGTTTTGCTCCTTAGCCACAGCTCACCATCTACTATCTTGTACTCTTGCTCATCATCTACTATCTTCATAAATGTTGAGTTAGAGGACTGAGATGCCGTGTTTGCGATGCCTGTCTCGCTTGTCCCAAATGTTTGTAAAAACTTCACTTTTGAAAAACTCTCTTTTAATCTTTTTAGCAAAGATTCTTGCATCGTTTCAGTGCCGTAAGTTATCATCCTAAGAGAGCTTAAATCGTACTTTTTGTGGGCTTCACTTATGAGTATGAGGTTTAGAAATGTGGGTGATGATGGAAGTACCATTATCTTATAATCCTGCACAAGTTTACACACATCATCAGCGTTTCTACTTTTTGGTACAACTGCCGTTGCCCCCATAGATAGGATGTTTAGAAGTGTATTTAACCCACCTATGTGATCAAACATCAAAAAAAGTATCATATTCATCGACTTTGGCTTTTTACCTTTGTAGTGTTCCACTAGGTTATCAAAATCGTGTATCATCGCCTTTGGTTTACCTGTACTTCCACTTGAGAACAAAACAAGCCCAGAGTGGTTTTTGAGCCTCAAAGAGGAGAGCATCTCATGGGTTTTTTGATTATCTACAGATACTACATCATAGATTCCATCTTTTATGGTTACTATCTTAGTAGAGTAAGATTCTGCCACCCTCTCATCTATCTCACTCTTTAGAGTAGTGGTTATGGGTACTATGATGTTTTTGTTCTCGTAAAGTGCCAAAAGTAAAGCTATAGAGTAAAAGGAGTAATCAGATGCGATGCAAACAACCTCGCCACTTTTGATATTTGTTAGTAGGTTTGTTTTTAGATATTTTATTTGTTTGTAAAGCTGCTCGTATGTATAAGTTTTGTCATCTTGTATCAAAACATTTTTTACACCAAAGTCTTTTAAATTTTCAATCATCCAACACATAATAACCCCTTTTAGATCTTCTAAGTGATATCGGTAGTATAGTGTTTTTTTTGAATTTTGATAATTTGAAGATAACCAATCCCTTGCAAAATTGCAAGAGATCTGTTTTATTAAGCTTTTAGCTCTATAGCGTAAGCTTTATCTGAAAGTGGAACAGCTGGACGCTTGATGTGTTTAGGGCGTCTTAGCTTATCACCAGCTTGTAGTGGACGAGTAAGTTTATCTCTCCACGCTTGGTAGATTTTCATATTGTTATCGTAGTTAACCCAGATATCACCTATTTTATCATTAGCACCAGCTTTTTCGATGCTAACTTTTTGGTGCCATGCGTGGTTACCTGCAACTGGGTCTGGATGCGATGGTGCTACAGCATTTTGCCATGAACCACTTAGTCCATCCCACCAGATGTTATCAAGGTCTTTGTTGTACTCTTTGAACTGCCAAGATGCACGGTTTTCCATCATGTTATCATCTATACCAGCTTTAGGTTTTAGAGTACCTACTTTACCATCCATAGTCATCTCATATAGTGGAGCACCAACACCCATGATACCAAGTTTATTTTCAAACCCTGGAATCTCTATAGCGTTTTTAAGCTTCCATCTTCCAGCGTGGTGAGAGTTTGCTAAAACACCTGGCATAGTAGCTTCAGTTGGAACTGCCATAGCTACAAAGTAACCAGACTCTAAACCTGAAACTGTATCAGATATAGTAACTTTTATAGCATCACCTTGTTTGATACCCATACGCTTAGCATCAGCTGTATTTATCCAAACAGGGTTATGGTTTTGAGATATCTCCATAAGGTGTTTAGAGTTCACTGAACGAGTATGGATGTTATAAGATAATCTAAATACAGTGTTTAATGCAAAATCGTTATCTTTTTCCATAAAATCGTGGTGAACATGAGTTACAACATGGATCATTTTCTTTCTATCTTCTTTAGTTGTCGGATAGATTGGCACCGCATACTCTGGCCACTTCCACTCAGATAAGTACTCAGAGAAGAACTCTAGTTTTTTACTTAATGTATGGAAACCTTGTTTTAACTCACCATCAACCTCTATACCAATAGCATGCTCTTCACCATGCTCATTCACCATTAATGTACCAAATTTATCTTTAGTAACTTCATGTTTGTGGTATTTATGACCATGAGCTATATAATAATCACCCTCTTTTACAAGAGCTCTCTCTTGAGGTTTATAGATCTTATCTTCCTCTAACCATGTACCCATTTTACTCATTAGCTCATAGTTAGGATAGCTAGAGTTAGGGAACTGCTTTTTAGCCTCAGCTTTAAGGCTTGGTAGTTTATCAAACGCTGCTTGATACCACTCTGCAATTGTAACTGCTCGTTTAGGATCATTTTTAGATGCCCAAAATTTTCTAACTCCAAGTTTTCCATCAGGATCAACATGGTGAACCATGATATTAGCCCAGAACTCTACCTCTTCCCAAACTTCACCAAGACCAGAAACCATGTGTGCTTCAAGTGTAGCACGAGTTGGATCTTTTGGTTTCCATCCCATTTTCTCTAAAGCTACACGAAGTGCAGGTTGACGGAAAGATAACCATCTTTTTGGCTCAGTAGCTTCTGAGTGTTGGTCATGTCTCTCACCAGCTAGACCTGTTGGTAAAATGTAATCACAGTACCAGTTAGTCTCAGACCAAGTCGGAGAAAGGTTGAATGAAAGACCGATTTTATCTTCACGTTTAAGACATTCTATCCATCTAAAACCGTCCGGGTTAATCCAAACTGGATTATACATTCTTGGAATCCAAACATCCAGTTTTTCAGGAACCTGAAGACCTTTAGCATTCCACTTAGCTCTCCACTCATCATCAAGTAAAAGGTGAGGCATGATATGACTCATCTCATATGAACTTAAAGGATACTCAGGTGGCCAAGCGATCTCATTCCATACATCAACTTTTGGTGGTCTCTCACCAGCTTCTGTAGCCTTATCACCCTTACCATTAACTGAGATTACATGCCAGTGGTGTAAACCAACTCCACCCTCATCTCCAGCCATAGCTCCACGAAGAACGAATGGTAAGAAAGCACTTCTTGCTATCATCCAACCACCACGATTAGCGATCGGTTCAGCTCTCCAGATATATGTAGCTACACGAGTACCAGCTTTTATGAACATATCGTATAGTTTTTCAACTATTCTAGCTTCGATTCTACACTCTTGTGTTACAAAATCAAGTGTATAAGGGCTTATACATACCAGCTATCATCTCGATAAAATCTTCGTAAGAATCACCTTTTGGTAGAGACTTGATGTAACCTTTTTCAACTAAAAGATTTAAGTACTCTTTATTAGCCATTAATCTATCCCAGTTAACCCAGTTTTTCACAAAGTTATGGTTAACTAGATCTTCACCGTTTCTACCTTTTTCATTAAGGATTCTGTTTGCAAGGTATAGATAAAGTGCAGTTTCAGTTCCTGGCCATACTGGTACCCAAAGATCAGCCATACCAGCAGAGTTTGACATTCTTGGATCCATAACAACAAGTTTAGCACCTTTTTTTCTAGCATCTGCTATACGCCCTGCAGCTTGTTGGAAGTAGTGACCTGCATCTGCTGCGTGAGATGATTGTAAGAAAATAAGATCTGCATTTGCCCAATCTGGTGAGTTTCTATCATCATTTGTCCACTGGATAGTACCTTGTCTAGCACCTGCTGAACAGATGTTAGTGTGTGAATCGTAACCATCACAACCCATAGAGTGTGGTACACGGTGACCAAAACCATTCTCATTTGGACGACCAACATGGTACATGATAGATTTTCTAGAGATCTCATCACCACGCTCAAGAGTGGTTTTCATCTTAGTACCGATCTCTTTCATAGCTTCATCCCAAGTAGTTCTTACCCATTTACCTTCACCACGCTTACTTCCTGGTGCTCTTTTAAGTGGGAATGGTATTCTATCTGGATCATACATTTGTGACTGAGTAGCATAACCTTTTGCACAGTTTCTACCACGGCTACCTGCATGAAGAGGATTACCCATATATTTGCGTACTTTTAGATCTTTTGGATTTTTAGTCTCTTTATATACACCAATGTCAACCCATGCAGTAAGACCACAAGATGCCTCACAGTTTAAACATGCAGTTGGAACTAACATATACTCAGTTAGTTTTATACCATGTGGATTAGATGCACTTTTTACACCGTTTCTACCAGTACCACCACGCTTCCAATCATTTCCATCAAGTTCTAAATAGCTATCCCATTTTTCAGGATCAGGATATCTCTCCAAGTTTACAGGAGCAGTCACTCTTTCATGATCTTCAGCAAATGCAGGAGTATCTATGATATTTGTAAACACACCTTTTGCAACAGCAGCACCAGCGACTGTATAAGCAGTCCCTTTTAAAAATGCGCGTCTTCCTTCAAAAAATGAAGGTTTTTTGTCATTCATCATTTTTACCATATCTTATCTCCTTAACTTAGTGGTAATAATTGTGGGATTTTCAGCCATACATCTTTAGCTAAATAAAGACCTATCATAGTTGTAATCGCAGCAAATTTCATAAGTGTTCTATTCTCTTTTTTCATACTTCCAACAGCTATGAAAAAAGGTAGGATGTAACCCAAAAACATTGCAGTCCAAAACTGAGCACTGTACTCGCCACCAGCGTGAACATGAGCTAAAGTAGCCTCAACTTCAGCAGCTTTAAATGAGAAGAAATACTCACCCATATACATAAAAAACGATGCTGCAACAGATATAGCAAGAACAAGTGAAAGATCTTTTTTAGACTCAGCACTCCATTTCTCAGCTACAAGTATTAGTGCAGCACTACCAACCATAAGTGCAGCTAAAAGCATCTGAATCATCTCAGCTGGAGCTACCCATAACTCTCTAGCACTACTTTCAGCCATGATTATAGCTGTGTACATAGTAACAGGGAAAGCTAAAAATACAGTAAATGGGAAAATTTTCTCATATAAACCATCGTTTGCTCTGATCCCTTTTGCAAGTGAGCAGTTTCTTCTAAAATCTTGGTGTGCACTAAAAAAGCCAGTAGCTGCCATGATTGTTATAAGAAGTGTAAATAGTGAAGCCATCCAAGCACCTACAGTAATAGCTGAAGTCCAATGTGGGTGTAAGAATATGTTTATCATTCTAAGTGGTTGATGCAGATCTATAAGTGTGAAAAATAAAAATACATTTAACGCTACAAAAGAGATAACTGGCATCGTCCATCTAAGGTTTGGCATATCCTCTTTTTTATGTCTATAAAGTAAAAAAGCACCAACTAAAACTACACCAGTACCGATACTTTTTGCCCACATATTTAGTGTAATCATCCATCCCCAGATAATTCCAGGTAACGCAACATCTAGTGTTACTACAGCCTCAGTAGCTGCTATACCATGCTCAACCATTAGTGACCTCCTTTTGTAAATGGTGCCGTAAATCTATCTAAGATAGAGTGATGCGGATCACCTATAGCTTTTAAATGTGTTACATTATTAAATAGTCCATAACCCTCTATTCTTTTGTGTGCTAGTGGATTTAGAGTGTTATTTCCACCACCTACATAATAATGTTTAGGGTTTGTATGTTTCTCAGGTTTTCTAACCTGAACATTACCTTGATGCTCCATAATATATCGAGAAATATGTGAAGTTTCATCTTCAACATCTCCAAAATTATTTGCTTCAACAGGACACGCAACC
>JAFGVR010000144.1 GCA_016937915.1 Campylobacterales bacterium
CTTCTTCTATACCTCTTTACTCAAAATTAGAGTAACCCACTCATCTTGAGCTATTCTCTTTAGCACATTGCAATCTTTATAGAATTTAAGCACTTTATTTTCATACTTGTCTAAAATACCAGAAAGTATCAATATACCATTTGGTTTAAGTGCTTTTTTTAAATCTTTTGCTATAAAAGTTAAAACATCAGCCACAATATTTGCTATTACAACATCATATTGTTTTTCACTCTTATCGCAAGAACCTTCCCATATTTTAGAAAATTCAACGCAGTTTAACTTAGCATTTTCTAAAGAGTTATCTACAGATACTATATCCGTATCGCACGCTTCAACATTAGCTCCAAGTTTTATAGCTCCAATACCAAGTATCCCACTCCCACATCCAACATCTAAAACATCATCGCCACTTTTTACATACTCAGATACAGCTCTTAGTGATGAGGCAGTAGTTGGATGATGACCTGTTCCAAATGCTAAAGCAGGATCTATGACAATGTTTATAGAATCTGGATTTGGTTCATCCCATGTGGGATGGATATAAAATTTAGAGATTTGGATAGGCTTAATACTCTCCTGGTACATCTTTACCCAGTCGCTATTTTTATGTTTGCTTTGGGTACATTCTAACTCTATATTCTCTTTTAGAGCTTTTTGCAACGCCTCTTTGAATTGTTCTAATGCCCAACCTATAGTCTCAAGTTCATCTTCGCTTCTTATTACAAAGCCATCTTCAGTCTCTTCGAAACCTACAGGAACAGTATCTGCCAAAAAATCAGCGAATAGATCGTGATGTGATGAAACTTTAACTACTAATTGATAGTAGTATTCTTCCATTACTGCGACACACCCATAACAGCAGCTAGTTTATCTTTTAAAACAGCTGGTGTGAAAGGTTTTACTATATAATTGTTTACACCAGCTTTAAGTGCAGTGATAACTTCTGCTTTACCACCCTCAGTAGTAACCATGATGATAGGCATATCCTTAAATCTCTCATCAGCACGAACTTTTTTTACAAGTTCTAAACCATTCATCTCAGGCATATTCCAGTCAGTTATCAGCATCTCAATATCAGGATTAGCATTTAGTGCATCCCAACCTTCAACACCATCACCACCCTCTAGAACATCTTTGTACCCTAAACGAGCCAATGTGTTTTTTATAATACGACGCATTGTAGAACTGTCATCAACAACAAGTAGTTTCAATTGAAATCCTTTGAATCTTTTTTTTGCAAAATTTTATCGCTAAGTTTATCTAATTTTTTATTAATTTAGATTAATTTACACCAATTTGAACATTTTAGCTAAGTCAAGTGTTCCCTCATAGTAAGCTTTTCCTATGATAACACCATCAACTTCACCAGTAGCTATAAGTGCTTCTATATCACTTTCATCTCTAACACCACCACTAGCTATAGTTTTAACTCCACTAGCTCTTGCTATATCAGTAGTAAATTCAACATTTACACCACTTAGTGTTCCATCTTTTCCAACATCTGTACAAATAATTGCCTCTACACCAGCGTTTGCAAACTCTCGGGCAAGATCAGTTGCTCTCATATTACTCACTTCACCCCAGCCCTCAACGGCCACATACCCATCTATTGCATCAATTCCTACAGCTATTGGGTATTTTGATGCCATATCTTTTACAAACTGAGGATTTTTAACAGCAATTGAGCCAAGGATAATTCTATCTATCCCAATCTCTAGCATCTTTTTAATAGTCTCTTCATCTCTTATCCCACCACCAAGTTCAAGCTTAACATTACAGTTTTCTCTTATCTTGATTATCTGCTCTAGATTTTTAGGCTCACCTGCAAATGCACCATTTAGATCCACTAGATGCACCCAAGTAGCTCCCATCTCTTCAAACTTTTTTACCAAACTCCAAGGCTCATCTGAATATATCTTAGCACTATCCATAAGCCCTTTTGTAAGGCGAACTGCTTTTCCATCTTTTAAATCAATCGCTGGATATAATGTCATATCTTTTTAATTCCTTCTTTACAATTTTATAAAATTTTCTAAAATCTTAAGCCCATTTTCATGGCTTTTTTCTGGGTGTGGCTGGATGCCCATTACATTTTCATGTGCAACAGCAGAATCAAACTCATATCCATAAAAAGTTTTACCGATGCTATCTTTTTCATCTTTACAAACAGCGTGAAATGAGTGAACGAAGTAAAGGTAATGTTTCTCATCAAGACCATTAAACAATGGATGCTCTTTTGTAAACATTCTATTCCAACCCATGTGTGGAACTTTCAAACTCTCTTCAAATTTTGAAGTATCAAAAGCTTTAACTTGACCTTTGATAAGTCCAAGCCCTTCGTTATATCCAAACTCTTCACTACTATCAAATAACAGTTGCATCCCAAGACAAATTCCTAACATATAGTTTCCACTTTTAGCATATTCTTTTAAAGCTTCAACCATATCTCTGCTTCTTAAATGCTCCATAGCATCTGCATAAGCTCCAACACCAGGTAATATTATTTTGTCATAATTTTTAAACTTCTGTGGATCACTCTCAACTACTGTATCTTTTCCCAATTTGGCAAACGCATTTTTCACACTTGCCAAATTTCCCATGTTATAATCAACTATCGCTATCATTCGTTATGTTTCACCTTAGTATATTTTATATAAATAGCTAAACTTACCAAAAGCATAGCTACGCCGCCTACTATGTACATAGCAAAAAGCAACTTGTCTGGATCTGTTATAGCAAACTTAAATACAAGCATCAAAGCCTCAATAGAAAGTGCTATGATAATAGAACCCAAAAACCTCACCATAGTTTTATGTGGTCCCGAGATATTATTCTCTTTATGCCGTCCTAAAATCTCCTCCTCTATGAGGGTTTTGGCTAAATCAAAAATCGCTAATGAGAGTGTGATAAGAATGGTTGCTTCAAACACATACTTAATATCAAAATTTGCTAAAGATATCTCATAAGTAAAAAAGCTCTTTAAACCTTGTAAAAATAAAAATATAGCAACTGCCACTAAAGATACAGCAAAAGCACCGTAAGAATACTTAAAAAACTTAGCAAAAAAAGTATCATAAGTGTTCAACCTACTTATACGAAGCACCTCGTCAAAAGGCATATCTATACAAGCTACATACTTAAGTTTATGGTTTTCATCATATATGGGCTGTGATGCCGTTACTGTTAACTCTGTATCAGGAACAAGTGATGGATAAGGGTCTGTGATAGTACATCTACCCTCTTTTACCGCTCTATAATAATAAGCTCTATTAGCCCTTATCTTACCGATATCATCCTCTATCTTTTGAGTTTGAGTATAAGTTGCAGATATCTGCACACCCCTCTCATCTAAAAGATACACCCCCTCACAATGTTCCAAATCTGCTTTTATTTTAACAAGACGAGGAATCACCATATCTAGTGATAAAGATGGCATCCTATTTGGTATATTTTTTGAAAAAAGATAACAAAAATAGGCTCTAGCCTTTGTGCGACCTTCCGAAAAACTTTGTATATCTGAAGCTACCATTATACATCCATAATTTTTTTTATAAATAAAACAATATCATAATTTAAGTTATAATTTCATTTATGAAAAGGTTAGGATAAGTATTGAAAAATAATAATATAAAAAAAATAGCTATTGTTAGACTCTCTGCTCTAGGCGATATAGTAAATAGTGCAGTGGTTTTACAATTTATAAAACAAAAATACCCTGAATCATCAATAGAGTGGATAACAGAAGAGGTTTTTGCACCGCTTCTACAAAATCACCCACTCATAAACAAAGTTCACACTATAAATCTAAAAAAACTCAAAAAAGAGAAAAATCTAAAAAACCTTATAATAACCATATTAAAAATAAAAAATCTTGGTGAATTTGATATTATCATAGATATGCAAGGTCTTTTAAAATCATC
>JAFGVR010000145.1 GCA_016937915.1 Campylobacterales bacterium
CCGTACTTTGCGATATTTATATCTTTTATTTTATCTAATTGGTGCTTATTTAGAAATTTGCTTGGGTTTTTAGAGGTGCCCTCAAATATATTATATATAAAATAACCTAAAAAAACAAAAATAACTTATATATGAAATGTGTGTTAATTATGCAAAATAGTCAAAATATTCTAAAAACAAGAGAATTTATTAAAAAATATGTAGTTTTCTTAAAGATATGGTGTGTGTTAAATGTCATATATAAAAATAATATACATAAATGTTTGTTAATTGCCAAGAGAACTACATAACAAACACAATGTTCCTTAAGTTTAATAAACTGTAGGTTATGGAATATAGTTTACAACTTCAGAACGATATAGTTAAAAGTTTTAGTAGTTGATAAACTATCTGGTGGAACCTCTTTGTACCAAGCGAAGTAGTAAAGAGTAAAATATCAGTTAATATTTTTTTGTTTGAAAACACTCACGATATGGATTTTATGATCAATGATTTTAGTAACTTTTGCTTTCGCTTCTTGAAGTGACATAGTGTTTTGTGTTTCTTCTTTAACAGATATCTTATCTTTAAGTAAAATATCTATAAGACCCATAAATTTTTTAAAAATTATCTTCTTTTGTAGGTTTATTAGTAGAAGCTTTTTTAAGTATAGATATAGCATGTTCTCTAGAACCTTCTAAAGCTCTTTTTTGAAGATAGTCTTCTGTTTTTAGTGAAGATATTTTTTCAGCTACTGCATTAACTATAAATTGATTTATAGAAGCATCACCTTTTAACATCTTCATACTCTATAATCATAGTATTAAATACTACACTTATCTTTTGTTCATTTTTAAAGAACCAAATCATAAGCTTATTTGAAACTCCATCAATCGACATTAGAGATGGCAAAATTACATTTGTATCTATTACTACTTTCATATTCATATTATATATGATATGACTTTTTGGGTTAAGGGATTACTTAATCCCTTTCTCAGCCCAGTAAGCTCTTACTTTTTCAGTCAAACTATCAGGTAGTGGAACAAAACCTAAGCTTTTTGCTATATCTTGACCGTTTTTGTAGTTCCACTCATAAAATGCAGTTACTTTTTTGTTCATATCTGCTTTTTCTGTTGGAACAAGGATAAATGTAGATGCAAGGATTGGATAAGAATCATCACCATCAGGATCAGCTATCATAGCGTAAAAATCTTTTGAAGGATCAAGGTCAGCTTTAGCAGCACCAGCTTGGAAAGCTTCAAGTGTAGGTTTTATAAACTTACCAGCTTTGTTCTCAACCATAGCCATAGCGATATCATTTGTTTTAGCATCTGCGTAGTCTATGTAACCAACTGAGTATGGAGTTTGCTTAAGTAGTGCAGCTACACCTGAGTTTGTTTTACCACCGATGTGTTGCTCACCTGGCCAGTTTAGTGATTTTTTAGCTCCATAAGCTTTTGCCCAACCACCACTTACTTTACTTAGGTAGTATGTAAAGTTATAAGTAGTACCACTTCCATCAGCACGGTGTACAAATGTTAGTTTTTCGTGTGGAAGTTTTACCCCTTTGTTATCTTCAGCGATGATTTTGTTATCCCAATAATCAACTTTACCAGCAGCAATTGCTACTATAGCTTTACGGCTTAGTTTTATCTCTTTTACATTTGGTAAGTTATAACCCATAGTGATAGCACCAACAACTGCTGGGAATTGGTAAAGTTTATCTGCTTTTAGATTTTCAGGTGAAAGTGGCTTGTCAGTACCTGCAAAATCAACTGCACGGTCTTGTGCATCTTTTATCCCTTTTGATGAACCTTTTTTTATGTAATCAACTTTGATGCCAGTCTCATCATTATAAGCTTTTATCCATTTTTGATATACACTGTATGGAAAAGAAGCACCGCTCCCTTTTAAAATATCATCAGCGTTTAGGGCTGAAAACGCAACTGTACTAGCTAAAGCGATTGAAATTAACTTCCTCATTTTAAGTAATCCTTAAATTTAATTTGATGCAAGTATAAAAGAATTTGGTTTCAAAACGATTACAAAGTGGTAACAAACTTGTAACCGTTTTGTAATCGTCTATTTGATAAAATTCCATAAGTTAAAGTTAAGGAAATCAAAATTATGATTAAAAAAATCGCACTATCAAGCCTAGTGGCTTTATCGATTGGTTTAGTTCCTGCAAATGCAGGTGAGTTAAAATTTTATACTGATGCAAACGGTCAGGTGTTTGTAACTCCAGGTGAGGGTCGTACACTTCTTCAAGCTGATCCGCAAGAGGTTATGAACGCAATGCAACAAGCTGCTTCAACTACTGCTGCAATGAAAAAAGAGATAAAAGAGGAACTTAAAGAGGAGATAAAAAAAGATACTCCTGTTTTTGCTAAATCTTCAAAATTAAATTTCAGCGGTACACATTATTTGGGTTATAACTATAAAAATATGAAACAAGGCGATGCTACAGGTAACTTTGAAATGCGTCGTAACTATGTTCAAGCAAAAGCTTATGTTCTAGATGATCCAAAATCTTATTTGCGTGTAACTTTAGACAGTACTTATAGCAACTCTACTGCAAACGGTGAAGGTCATGCCAATGTTTATGTTAAATATGCTTATCTTTACTTAAATGATATTCTTCCATATACTGGTATGGAGTTTGGTATGGCTCACCGTCCTTGGATAGATTACGAAGAGCATCAAGGTTGGTGGATGCGTTCTATCAGTAAAGTTTTTGTTGAAGCAAGTGAAGCATCTCACTTAACGAATTCAGCGGATCTTGGTGTTAACTTTAAAACTAAAACTCCATACTTTACTTCAGAAGTTGGTCTGTTTAACGGTGAAGGTTATCATGGTACAAATGATAATACAGGTACTAATGATGAAGAACTAGGTGATGGTAACTCTTTAGAGTGGAGATTTACTGCAGCACTTTTAGGCAATGGTGATAAGAAAAGAAAAGCGACAAAAGATTCTTATGCTGACATCTCTTTCTTTGGACAGTTAAACTCTGATAACTCACACAATGCTGATGCAGTTGGAAACTCTGAAGACTATAAATTTTATGGTATCCATGGTGTTTACAACACTCCAAACTTCTTAGTAGCTGCTCAGTATGTTAAATCTGATAATGATTTAATGATTGAAGATACTGATGATTGGAACGGTAAAGGTTTCTCTGTAAATGGTACAGTAAGATTTGGTGCTAAAAAAGAGTATTCTGCTTTTGCTAGATATGATAAATGGGAAAATGAAACTACAGTATCAAATACAATTGAGACTGAAGAAAATTATATTTATGGTTTAGCTTGGCAACAAAACAAAAACTTCAAATGGTTACTTTCTGGTCAAACTTATGACATAAAAGAGAGTGATGCAAGTGATTGGAACTCTGTAATGCTTACAAGTGAAGTTCACTGGTAAGATAATCTTTTTCATTTTATTTTTTCATTTTTTCAAGGCAGATTTTTTAAATCTGCCTCTCCTTTTAACCTCTTTTTCAAACAATCTAATTATTATAAAAACTTATGTATCTAAAATGTAATCAACAGCTGTTAAACTTCGGTATCAATGTAGTTGCACGACCATATAGATTTCTTTAACTTCCTCTATGCAACTACATTAACTACTACTAAAATTGTCCCCAAACTGTAATCGTTTATAGATAAAATCCACTTCATAAAGTATAGAAAATAAATCATATTTTTTGTTTTCGTATATGCAAGGAGAAGCAAATATAATGCAGACTAAGTTTAAAAAAATAGTGTTATCAACAACTTGTTTGTTAGCATTAAATACCAGTACTCTAAATGGTGATGAAAGTTTTGACAATATGGTCAAATCTTTGATGGAGCTTCGTTCAGAGGTTGGGATGCTACACACTCAAATAAGTGAAAATAATGATGCTTACAAAAGTAATATAAAATCACTCGAACTACAAAAAAATGACCTTGAAGCTCAGATAGGTAGAAAGTCAACATTTTTAAAAGAGGTTACTCAAGATATAGAGAAGATAAGAGAAGCTACAAAAGAGAACTCTAACTCTGGAGATGATTTAAAACCTCTTTTAGCTGAATCTATTGAGAAGTTGATTACTCATATAAAATCATCTTTGCCATTTAAAACAGATGAGAGAGTAGCTGAACTTCAAAAGATAAAAGATCAGTTAGAAACTGGCAAAGTAACTCCACAAAGAGCATTGGCTCGTGTATGGAGTAACTATGAGGATGCATTTCGTTTAACAAAAGAGAATGGTATCTTTAAAGATGTAATTGAACTTAACAATGAATCTATCTTGGTTGAAGTTGCAAAGGTTGGGATGATGATGCTTTACTTTAAAACTCCTGATGATAGGGTTGGTTACTTAAAAGACTCAAAATTTACAGAGGTTAGTGATGAGAACACTAAAAAAGATATTTTAAATCTTTTTGATGCGATGAAAAAACAGATTCGTACAGGTTACTTTACACTGCCAAATACTCTAGCTATGGGGGCTAAATAATGAAGAAAATATTACTTTTAGCGTTTTTTATAACTACTCTTGTTGCTTCACAAAATGATACACAGCTTATGCTTGCATACCAAAAAGAGTTCGCATTTTTAAAAGCTCAAAAAGAGTCACTTAAAACTCAACTAAGCAAACTTGAATCTCGTCACTCTAAAACTATAAATAAAGCAAAAGATGATGTAGAAAAACTTCAAAACACACTCCTTGGATATAACATAAAGATAGAGGAAGCTCAAAAAAATCTACATCAGATGCAACTAAAAAAAGATGTTATGGATGATGATACAGCTATGGTTGAGACTGTTAAGATGCAGATGAAATCATCTCTAAAAACAAACGGTTCATCTTTAGATGAAGATAAAGACCCAATAGTTACTTTAAAAAATGGATTTAACCAAAGTATAAATCGTTTAGGTGAGTTAGAGAGTGTAGTTACAACTGATGGTTTTTTTCACCTAAAAGATGGGAAAAGAGTTGATGGAAAGATTATCCACATAGGTAATGTAGCAGCTTATGGTATATCAGATGAGTTTAGCGGGGCTTTAGCACCAGCTGGAAACAATGTTTTAAAAGTTTGGCCTGAGTTAGAGAGTACTGCAACTGCAATGGCACTTAAATCTAATCAAACTCCACAGAAGTTAAATATATTTATTTATGAGTCTTTAGAAAAAGAGATAGAGTATGCAAAAGAGAAAACTTTAGAGGATTTTCTAGCATCTGGTGGGCTTGTTGGTTACTCTATCGTTGGTCTTGGTCTATTTGCTGTTTTACTTATAATTATCCGCATCGTACTACTTAGTTCTGCAAATAGTAAAACAGAAAATATCATAAGAGGCATCGAAGCTGATGTTGAGCTTGGAAATATAGATGAAGCACTATCTGTTGCATCGTCATACAAAGGCTCAACTGCTCGTGTTATGCAAGCAGTTCTTAAAAATATCCGTAAAAACCGTGAACATATAGAAGATATAGTTATGGAAAATATCTTAAATGAGAGTACAAGACTAGACAGATACAACGCATTTATACTAGTTATCGCAGCAGTGGCACCTTTACTTGGTCTTTTGGGAACTGTTACAGGTATGATATCTACATTTGACATCATCACTGAACACGGAACAGGGGATCCTAAACTGTTAGCTGGTGGTATATCTGAAGCACTTGTTACAACAGAGCTTGGTCTTATAGTAGCTATCCCTGCACTTTTAGCTGGAAATATCCTTATGGGATGGAGTAGAAATATTAAAGATTCTATGGAAGAGAACGCTCTTCGCATCGTAAATATCTACAATAAAAACAGATAAGAAAAACTATGACTGAGTTACTCAATCAATTTATAGGGTATATGCAAGGGGGTGGTTATGTTATGTGGCCACTCTTCTTTGCAAATATGATTCTTTGGTATGGACTTGCATACCGCTACATAGTTATGCAAAGAGGTCGTAAAAAGAGTGCTAGAGTGCTTATAGATTCACATATGAAAAAAGGTGAAAACAAAAAGCAAAAAGGTATTTTAGATATGGTTATACACGATTCGATAAAGGTGTATAAAGAGATGAAAGATAATCCAAATCTTCGTGATTATATACAAAGTGCTCAGTACCCTTATATAAGAGAGGTTAAGAAGTTCTCTATAATAGTTACAACTATCATTATTTTAGCTCCCCTTATAGGTTTACTTGGAACTGTTATAGGGATGATAGAGACTTTTGATTCTTTGGGCTCATCAACACTTTTTAGTCAAGGCGGAGGGATAGCCGGTGGTATCTCCCAAGCACTTTTTACTACTCAGCTGGGTCTTATAGTAGCGGCTCCTGGACTAGTTTTAGGGCGAATGCTAGATAAAAAACAACAAAATTTAGAGCTTGAGTTTGAACAGGTAAAAGATATTTTAAGTACAAGAGAAGGGAAATAGATGAGATTTAGAAATAAAAGTGATGAAGTACAAAATATAGATATATCTCCACTAATAGATATGGTGTTTATCTTACTTATCTTTTTTATGGTTAGTTCAACTTTTGTAAAAGATATGAAACTAGAACTAAACCGTCCAACTGCTAGTAGTTCTACAAAAGCATCTGCAAAAGTTATCCGTGTATATATCGATAGCTATGGTGATACTTATGTGGATAACCAACAAGTAAAACAGTGGGCTATCCAAAACAAGGTTAGAGACCTTTTACATGTTTCTTTGGAAAAAAGTGTCCTTGTTATCACAGATGATGGAGTTGAAGCTCAAAAGCTTATAGATGTGGTTGATCAGTGCCGTTTAGCTGGGGCGAAAGATTTAGCAGTTTCAACACAACATGAAGCAGGATGAGAAAGTGAACAGTAAGATATTTGCTTTTAAGCATCTGTTCGCCATTTTTGGGATGCTTTTAGGTACTTTTTTTCTCCTTTTGATAGCTGTATTTATGAACCAAAAAGAGCAATATGAAAAAGATGAAAAAAAAGTGTTCGCAACTTCTATAGATGTAGCACCTACGCAAAAACCAAAACCAAAGCCTAAACCAAAACAAGAGCCAAAACCAAAACCAAAAAGCTCGCCAAAAATGGCACCAGCTGCAAACCTTGGTGGAGCGTTGGCTGGGATAGATTTGGGACTCCCTGAGTTTGGCATCGGTGAGTTTGAGATAAGTGACAACATGGTTGGTGATGTTGATAAAAACCTTGTCATGACAGCATCTACCGTTGATGAGCCACCTAAACCAACTAGCAGAGTTGGCATCGAGTACCCAAAAGATGCTAAAAACAAAGGGATCAAGGGGTATGTGGTTTTTAATATTTTAATAGATAAAGCGGGAAATGTAACTGAGATGCAGATACTTGAATCAGTTCCAAGTGGTATCTTTGATCAGGCAGCATCTGACTCTGTATCTCAGTGGAAGTTCTCACCTGCAAAATACAAAAACGAAGCGGTAAAAGTTTGGGCAAAACAGAAAATCCGTTTTGATTTAGAATAAAAGAGTTGTAAATGAAGAAAATAATATTATTGATACTTATCATAAATTCATTGCTTGTAGCTAAAGAGAGTGAAAAAGTAAGCCTTATGGGTCTTGCAGCTTTACTTATAAAAGATGGTTACTATCAGCGTGCAAATACAACTCTTGACGAAGTGGATACTACTGCCAAAAAATTTGATTTTATCCATTACTACAACCTTAGAGGTTTTGTGGCGGTGAAGATAAAAGAGTATGAAAAAGCTGTTGAGTATTTTACAAAATCTATAAAATACGGAAATCAAGACCTAAATACATACCTGTATATAGCCGAAGCAAACTATAGAATGAAAAAATACAAAGAGGCGATAGAGTCATACGACAAAGCTAAAGATGCAATCAACTCAAACGAGCATCACTACTCTGTAAAGATAGATTGTTACTGGAAACTAAAAAACTATAACGCTACTCTTGAGACTTTAGATGCAGCTTATAAAGCGTTCCCAAAACAGTACAACTTTTTAAAGCAGAAGTTTTTTTACTTAGTTCAGCTTGAACTTTTTCAAAGTGCAAAAGATGAGGCACAAAGATATATAGCTATAGCAAATCCAGATGCAAAAACATACCTTCACATAGCAAAAGCGTTTAAAAATGCTGGAGAGAATAAAGAGGCTATCAAGCTTTTAGAAAAAGCACAGCTTAGTATCCATGATGCAAAACTTGTAGCATTTTTGGCTTACTTGTATATCGAAGAGGGTGAACTCTATAGTGCAGCTAATCTTTTTGATAAAGCTTCTATTTATGAGCAAAGTTTTTCAGGTTCAGCATCTGAGATATACAGAAAAGTACAGGCTTATACTCAAGCTTTATATGCAAACTCAAAGATTTTGGATGTAAAAGAGAAACTAAAACAAAAGATATCTATATTTTTGGAGTTTGGAGAGTTTGAAAAAGTTGTAGCTTTGGAAGATATGTTAGATAGAACTGCACTTTTAGAAAATGAGGATATACGCTACGCTTTAGCTTATGCATACTTTAAAACAGAAGATTACAAAGAGGCTGAATATCACTTAAAACGATTGACTAGAAATGACTTGTTCCAAAAATCTATATCTCTTAGAAAGAGTATGGAGCAGTGTAAAGAAGATATATGGGAGTGTAGATGAAGTTAAATCTTATAAAATATATGATGCTTTTGTTGTTGCCAGTTTTAGCAGCAGCGGCATCTATGGGGGAGTTACAGCTTTTTGTATTTAAAGATGGTAAACCTGTGAGCAACAACGAGGTTATCATAGATGCAACCTCTAAATTTAAAACAGATAGTGATGGTTATCTTTCTCATAGATTAGAAGTTGGAGTGCATCAGCTTCAGATAATCTCTAAAGATAAAGATAATAAAAATCTAGCTTATCTAAAAAAGAGTTTTACGATAGTTGAGTCTAAAAGTACACAGCTACTTGTAACTTTAAAAGAGAATGAGAAGATAGTAACAAATACAGAGATGCCAGAGGGGTTTGAAGATTCAAACACAACAGCTAAAAAAGATATAGTAGAGAAAAAACTTGGTTTTGCAAAAGTTGTATTTAAAGTTTTATCTTCTGAAGATAAAAAACCTATAGCAGATGCAAGAGTGTTTGTAAAAGGGAGTGATACGGACGGTGTGAGTGACAAAGATGGTGTTATCACCTTAAATGTTGAGGAGGGGATAAAGACTTTCTCTATCATCCACTCAAAGTTTAGTTCACGCACTATAAGCGATATAAATATAACTGCAGATGCGACATTAGAGCAAACTATAGAGTTAACACCTGCAAGTATGGAGCTTGAAGAGTTTATAGTTTTAGCACCTAGCATCGAGGGCACTGTAGCATCTGTTATGATGGAGGAGAAGAAGTCAACTTCAGTTACAAACATACTTAGTTCTGAGCAGATGAGTAAAAAGGGTGATGGCAACGCAGCGGCTGCACTAAAAAGGGTAGCTGGTCTTACTCTAGTAGATGGTAAAAATGTATATGTAAGAGGTCTTGGTGAGAGATACTCAAATGTAGAGATGAACGGTTTACCTCTTCCAAGCCCAGACCCAACCAAGCGTGTAGTTCCACTTGATATTTTCCCATCTAATGTGATTGGGAGTTTAAAGGTTCAAAAAAGTGCAACAGCAGATATCCCAGCATCGTTTGGTGGTGGATATATCGATGTAAGAACTAAAAATGCAAAATCTAGTGACTATATGAAAATATCACTAGGGCTTGGAGGAAACTCAAACACTGGTAAAAGTGTATATGAGTATGAGGGTAGTAAAGATGATTGGAGTGGATATGATGATGGTTATAGAGATATAAGTCCAACAATATTTCAATACTATAATCTTGAAGATGGTCTTGCATCTGGACTTAATGATGAGCAAAATAAAGAGCTTTTACAAAGTTATATAAACAGAAAGTTCAATTTTGAGAAAAATTCTTTGCCTATGAATTTTAGTGCTGGTTTTGAGAGTGTACAAAACTTTTCAATTGGCAGTGAAGATGATTTGACATTATCTTTTAACTATGAGTACTCACAAAAGCACAAGTATAGAAAAGATGAGAAGTGGGGTTATAACTATAACGAGGTAGCCAATTCTTATGATGACAATGCTATAAAAGATGGTTTTACTGAACAAACTACATCTACATATTCTCATGGTGGGATGATAAACTTAGCTTATAATCCATTTGATTTTCTAAATCTTAAATGGACAACTATGTATATGCTTGATAGTGAAAAACTAACTAAATTTACTCAAAATAACGATTATCAAAACAACGAGTATGTAAATATATACAATTTAAACTGGGAAGAGAGGGAACTTTTTGTAAATCAACTCAGCCTAGCTTATAAATATAGTTTGTTTGAAAAAGATGCAGAGTTTGATTTTGCCATAGAGAGAGCTAGTACAGAGCTTAATCAACCTGGTAACTATGAGTATCTATATGCAGTACCAGAGGGATTGAGTGATATATATGCAGTAGATATGAGAAGTGATAACCATAAGATGAGTTTGCTAAATTCAAAAGATGATGTTGATGCTTTTATGTTTAAAAACAAGCAGTTTTTAGAACTTTTAAGTGAAGAGGATTATTTAGAGTTTGGTTATAAAAAATCTACTAAAAATAGAGATACTACCAACTATAACTTTAGACTTGATGAGACAAATGAATATAATATTAATACCTACATATATACAGATATTGATACTTTGTATGAGGAGCAGATATTATCAGATATAGATGCAGCAGATATGAATTTTGTATTCTCTGCAAATACAAACGATGCTTCAAACTTTGTGGCAACTGTTGAGGATAATACAAAATTTGTATCATTAGGGTTAAATCCTATTGAGGATCTAAGTGTTATGTACGGTATGCAGTTTGTAGATCTTGTTCAAAGCATCAGAGTTAAAACTTCTACAGAATCTGAGAGTTTTGAGTTAAAAGAATCTTTTCCTAGTTTGAATTTAAAATATCGTTTAGATGAGGATAATATATTTGATATAGCAACATCTACTACCTACATAGTGCCGGATTTGAGAGAGTTCTCTGCTGGTTCATTTACCCACCCATACGAAGCGGCTACTATCTTAGGTGGTAACACTGAAGCTGTAAGAACAAAAGCAGCAGGTGGAAGATACCTTGATTATACTGAGATAAAAAATTATGATTTTCAGTATAGTCACTATTTCTCATCTAAAGAGAACATGAAATTTTCACTCTTTTACAAAGAGATGCAACGCCCTATAGAGGATGTCAGACTTCAGCCAAATGGTCCAAGGGAACAATATACATTTGTAAATACTAAAGAGGCAAAACTAAAAGGTTTTGAGATAGATTTTAGAAAATATTTTGATTTTATCTCAGAATGTTATGAGAACTTTTATCTATCTGGTAACTACTCATATAACGATTCTGAAGTTAAACTCTATGAAGATCAGACAGATTATTTTACAACAAACAACAGACCACTTCAAGGTTTGTCAAAAACTGTAATAAATATGACATTTGGTTATGAAAATGATGATGAATCGATAGTCCTTGTTTATAATAAAATGGGTGAGAGGATAAGAATGGTTGGAACTAATGACTCATCTGATAAGCAGATGGATACGATAGAGATTCCAGCTCAAGTCCTTGATTTTGTATGGAGTACAAAACTAAGCAATGGTATAGGTTTAAAACTTAAACTTCAAAATATTTTAGATGAAGAGACCATCTGGATGACTGGTGATAAAATAATAAGAAGTTATAAAAAAGGTAAAGCTTACTCACTCTCAGCATCTTATAAATTTTAGACCACTTTCTTATAAAATAGAGGATCTTTAACAGATTCTCTACCATCGTAAACTATTTGAGGTGTTGAAACAACAATATGTCATTTAAACTTCGCTAAAATAATTAATAATTTTTTATAAAAATATCAAGGAAATTTATAATGACAAGTACACAGCAAAGAGCTGAATTACAACGACAAATATGGCAAATAGCAAATGAAGTAAGAGGCTCAGTTGATGGATGGGATTTTAAGCAGTATGTTTTAGGTACTTTGTTTTATAGATTTATTAGTGAAAACTTTTCAAATTATATAGAGGCTGGAGATGAAAGCATCGATTATGCTTCATTATCTGATGATGTTATAACTCCAGAGATTAAAGATGATGCCATAAAAACAAAAGGTTACTTCATCTATCCAAGTCAACTATTTGTAAATGTTGCTAAAAATGGAAATGACAATCCTGATTTAAACACAGATTTAAAAGCTATATTTGGTGATATAGAAGCAAGTGCAAACGGCTATCCATCAGAACAAGACATTAAAGGACTTTTTGCAGATTTTGATACAACAAGCAACAGACTAGGGAATACGGTAAAAGATAAAAACAGTAGATTATCGTCTGTACTCAAAGGTGTTGCAGGTCTAAATTTTGGAAAATTTGAAGAGAATCATATAGATCTTTTTGGTGATGCTTATGAGTTTCTTATCTCAAACTATGCAGCAAATGCAGGTAAATCTGGAGGAGAGTTTTTTACTCCTCAAAGTGTTTCAAAACTTATCGCTCAACTAGCGATGCACAAACAAGAGAAAGTAAATAAAATCTACGACCCCGCCGCAGGTTCTGGCTCACTACTTCTACAAGCAAAGAAACAATTCGATGACCATATTGTAGAAGATGGTTTTTTTGGTCAAGAAATAAATCACACTACTTACAACCTTGCTCGTATGAATATGTTTTTACATAATATCAACTATGATAAATTTAACATAGCTTTAGGCAATACTCTCATAGACCCACATTATGGAGATGATAAACCATTTGATGCTATTGTCTCTAACCCTCCATATTCTGTAAACTGGGAAGGTAGTGATAATCCTCTATTGATAAACGATGATAGATTTGCACCTGCTGGAGTTCTTGCCCCAAAATCAAAAGCAGATTTTGCATTTGTGCTTCATTGTTTGAGTTACCTTTCGCCTAAAGGAAGAGCGGCGATAGTATGTTTCCCTGGTATTTTCTATCGAGGTGGGGCAGAAGCAAAGATACGAAAATATTTAGTTGATGGTAACTATGTAGAAACTGTAATTTCCCTTGCTCCAAATCTATTTTTTGGAACATCGATAGCTGTCAATATCTTGGTACTTTCAAAACATAAAACAGACAATAAAACACAGTTTATCGATGCAAGTGAACTTTATAAAAAACAGACCAATAACAATATCTTAACTTATGAGGGTGAAAACAACCATATAGACCAAATTATGAAAGTGTTTGATAGCAAAGCTGACATCGCTCATTTTGCTAAGTGTGTGGATAATGAGACAATAGCCGACAATGACTATAATCTCTCTGTTAGCTCGTATGTAGAAGCAAAAGACACAAGAGAAAAAGTAGATATAAATAAACTTAATAGTGAACTTAAAACTACTGTTTCAAAGATAGACAATCTAAGAAGTGAGATAGATAAAATCGTAGCGGAGATTGAAGCATGAACAAAAAAGATAATCACATCACAATAAGAAGCAGTGCCGCGGAGTATTTAACTTTTGCAGCCTCTACAAATGCAGCAAATGAAAATATAGAAATAAGATACGAAGATGAAAATCTATGGCTTACACAAAAACTTATAGCACAGCTCTATGATGTTGAAGTCAATACTATCAACTATCATATCAAAAAAATATTTGCAGATAATGAGCTGGAAGAAAATTCAGTTATTCGAAAATTTCGAATAACTGCAAATGATGGTAAAACCTACAACACACAACACTATAACCTTTCTATGATTATCGCTATTGGGTTTAAAGTAGATAATGAAAAAGCTGTACAGTTTAGAAAATGGGCAAATAATATCATCAATGAATACACCATCAAAGGCTTTAGTATGGATGATGAGAGGCTTAAAAATGATGGTTCGGTTTTAACTAAAAAATATTTTGAAGAGCAACTAACACGAATCAGAGAGATTAGGCTAAGTGAGCGAAAGTTTTATCAAAAAATCACAGATATTTATGCCACTTCTATTGATTATGATGTCTCATCCACTGCAACCAAAAGATTTTTTGCAACAGTACAAAACAAACTTCATTGGGCAATCCACGGACAAACAGCCGCAGAAGTGGTTTATAATCGTGCCGATGCTGGGAAAGAAAATATGGGATTAAACTCATGGAGCGATGCACCAAATGGCAAAATACAAAAATTTGATGTAACCGTTGCAAAAAACTACCTAAATGATAAAGAGTTGGCAAGCCTGCAAAGACTGGTGAGTGCTTATCTTGATTTGGCAGAAGATATGGCTCAAAGAGAGATACCCATGACCATGAGCGATTGGGAGTTTAGACTAAATAAATTTATCGAAGCAACAGATAGAGAGATACTAAATGATAGTGGCAAAATAAGTGCCGAAATAGCAAAAGCCCATGCCCTAAGCGAGTTTGAAAAATATAGAGTAATTCAAGACAAAAACTATCTATCTGATTTTGATAGACAAGTAGCTTTTTTAGAAAATAACCAAAGTAGTGAAGATGAGTAATATAAAAGAACTTCTTGAGGGTGTAGATGTTGAGTGGAAGCCTTTATCAGATGAGAATAATCCAGTTGCAGAATTAAGGCGAGGTAGAGTAATGTCTAAAACTTACCTTACTGAAAATATTGGTGATTATCCTGTATATAGTTCACAAACTGCAAATAATGGAGAAATTGGAAAAATTGATACATTTGACTTTGATGGAGAATTTGTTAGTTGGACAACAGATGGAGCCAATGCTGGAACAGTTTTTTATAGAACGGGTAAGTTTTCTATTACTAATGTTTGTGGGCTTATAAAAATTAACAATGAAACAGAATTAAACTATAAATTTTTATTTTATTGGTTATCTATTGAAGCTAAAAAACATGTTTATTCAGGAATGGGAAACCCTAAGCTAATGAGTCATCAGGTTTCTAAAATTCCAATTCCGATAATACCTTTACATATCCAAAGTGAAATTGTCCGAATTTTGGACAATTTCACAGAGCTTACAGCAGAGCTTACAGCAGAGCTTACAGCACGAAAAA
>JAFGVR010000146.1 GCA_016937915.1 Campylobacterales bacterium
AGCAACTGTGATGGCTCAATCAAAAATATCTATGAAATATGAAGCATATATAAAAGATGCTAAAAAGTATATGCAAGAGATAAATGAGATAGCTACTCATGAGGAGATAAGTGAAGCTGACAAGGCAAAAATGCGTACAATATGTGAGATAATGGTTAGCTCTTATATAAAGTTAGCACCAAGTGTTATAACAGATAAAGCATTGGTCGATGAAGTAAGAGATTACTATAAAGAGTTTGAGAGTTTGCGTGAAAAAGTTGCTAAATAATAAGAGATTAGATTTTTTAGATTATCTACAAGATCTTAGAGGTTATTCTGAGTTGACTATAAAAAGTTATGATGAGAGTTTACAAGAGGCTTTTTCATATATAGAGATATATGAGGAAGATGGGATGTTGTTTTTTAATTTAATGCCATATAGGGTAAAGATATCAAGACTTAATCCAAAAACCATCACAAAAAAGTTAAGTGCCATTAGGGGATTTTCTACATACTTAAATGAAAATGGTATTAAAAATATTTTAAAATCTGATAACAGTATAAAAGTAGCCAAAACATTACCAAAACCAATATCTCATGAGCATATTTTAGAAGCTTTAACCCTTACAGAAAATTTAGAAGAAAAGCTTATAGTTACAATGCTTTATACACTTGGACTTAGGATATCTGAACTACGATCTTTAGAGGTAAAAGATATCTCATCTGAATGGATTAGGGTAGTTGGAAAAGGGAATAAACAAAGAGATGTCCCACTTATAAAATCTACAAAAAAACTTATAGATGATTACTTAGATACACGAAATGTAAAAAAATATCTTTTTGAAAAGAATGATGAAATATTAAGCGAAAATATCTTAAGATACACGGTAAATAAAGTCTTTAAAAGGGTATCTCTAAAGGTTACACCACATCAACTTCGTCACTCTTATGCTACTGCATTATTAAATGGAGCAGCTCCAATAGCTGATGTGAGTGAACTCTTAGGACACTCATCTATGGCTACTACTCAGATATATACAAAATTAGGCAGTGCTTTGAAACAACAAAATTATAAAAAAGCTCACCCTTTGAGTGGGATAAAGTAAAAATATGTTAAACAAGATAGGTGGTTTTTTATATCCCAGAGTATTTGTTAATATTATTTTTAACAACACTGGTTTATCTGTATATGTTGAGAAGTTTAAAAAAAGTTTATCTGTAGAGTCTATAGAGAAAAAGTTTTCTGTAACCGCTATTGACAGTGAGATAATAGACTATATAGAAAGTTTCACTAAAGACACACCATATTTTTATATATCAATCTTAGATTATTCTACTTATCAAGGTGCTATTCCAACTTGTAATGGGACAGAGATGCAGATGTTTTACGATAGAAGCAGCTCTAAAGAGTTATGTTATGGTGAAAAATGGGCATTTTATACATCTAAATTTGATTTAGATGATATTCAAAGAGAGTATAGAGATTTAGGTCTTGATTTTATTTTTTCCCCAATTGTAGTTTTAGCAAAATTTTTTAAAGACAAAATAGATAATAATTTTTCGATGTATATATTGATTCAAGACTCATTTATAACACTATCTATTTTTGATCATGGGCAACTTTTATTTGCCAAACATATAGATGTTGAACATAGTGAAAAAAATGAATTATCATTAGCTGATGAGCATGTAGAAGAGGTAAGATTAGATGATGATGAAGATACGAGTATAGACCTTGAAGATGTTGATATAGATGATGCTTTAGATGATTTAGATGGGTTTGGAGATATAGAAGATTTAGACTCTATAGAGGAGATAGATGAGTTTTCTGATGTCAATGAAGATGATAATGAAGAGTTCGAGTTAGGTGGAGAGAGGGAGTTTTCTTCTGTGAGCGAAGAAAGTTTTAATGAGGATTATCAGAGATTTTTAAATATACAAGAGATAGTTAAAAGATATTATGAAGATGAGAGATATGAGAGAAAATTTGTTGAGAGTGTATATATAGCTGATAGCATTGGGTTAAATGAAGATTTGAAGAGTTATCTAGAAGAAGAGATGTTTTTGAATGTATATATAAGAAAGATACAAATAGGTGAGATTATGTCTGAACTGGTACAAGAGGAGTTAAAATGATATATAGCTATATAACCCCTCGAAAAAAAAGTTTAATCACACCAGAACTTAGGTTGCTTTTTATATTTTTCTTTATAACTATCTCTATGTTGATTTTAACTTATCTTTTTTTAGTTTTTAAAGATATAACATTTGAACAAGATAAAAAAGATATAGAGGTTATCGAAGATAAATTAAAATCTGAACTTTTAAAGATGAATAGTGATATGGCATTTGCAGAGAAGCAAAGAGATTTGGCCGAGAGGGTATTTACACAAAATGTTGTTTTAAAAGATTCTATATCTAATGTTTTTGATTTAGTACCTGAGAGGATAACACTCTCAGAGGTAAAACTTTTAGAAAAAGGGCTTATCTTGTATGGTGTGACCCCTAGTAAAGATGTTTATGACTTTATGCTTCAAGCACCTCTTCGCTCGATCTTTCATAGAACATATAGTAGTTTTTACCCTGCACAAAATGGTTGGTTGTCATTTGTATCTAAAAATTATATAGATGATGAGGAGATACCAAGAAATGTGGAAAATGTAGAAGATAACATAGAGATAGAAAAAAGTGAAGGTGTTATAGATGAAGAAGATTAAGTTTACACTTTCAAGACAAAATCTATATCTTTTGATTTTATCTTTCATTTTACTTATATTTGTTTTGTTATTTTCATTTTTGGTTTTGATACCTGAGGGTAAAGATTATAGAGAAAAAAGAGCTGAGATAAAAAAA
>JAFGVR010000147.1 GCA_016937915.1 Campylobacterales bacterium
ATTTAATAGATTTTTATATTAACCAAAATCAAATTTAAAAATACTAAAAGAGCCCTAGTCGAGCTTACTTACTTTTAACTATATAGGCATAACTCTGACATTATCATCCAAGCTTTGTTTTAAAGTACTCTCTATAGCGTAAAGTGTACCTGTGCTTCCTGTAGCGCAACTAGAACAAGCTCCAAGATATCTGATGTAGATATCATAGTATCCATCCTCCTCTTTGATATCTACTACCTCCATATCACCACCATCCATCACAAGCATAGGACGAATCATCTCATCTACCACTTTATCAACCGCTCTTATCTTTTGAACCAAACTCATAGATGCAAAATCATCCTCTTTTGATGAACTAGCCAAACTCTCTAAGCGTTCACGCTCCATCTCTTCTCTAGTTTGTTTGAGTATATCTACAAGGTATATATCTTTTGCCTCATGACCACCTGGTTTGATACAACTTTTACAAAACCCACCAGCTTTTGTGAAGTCTATAATCTCCTCTATGGTTTTTAAATCATTTATCTTTATCACATCTACTAAAGTATCTTGTGTAACTCTAGCACACTCACAAATGATATGTTCACTCTCAAAACTCTCTATATCTACACCTTTGTATGTAGCTGCTGCTTTTTTGATAACATCATACGCCATAACAGAACAGTGCATCTTTTGAGGTGGGACTGCTGGAGTATCTGGAGTATCTCGCATAGCTTTTTCAACATCTATGTTTGTTATCTTTACAGCTTCATCTACAGTTTTTCCCATACAAAGCTCAGTCATGATATCTGAACTAGCTATAGCAGTACCACACCCAAAACTCTTAAACTTACTACCTACAATTTTGTCAGTGCCATTTTCAACCGCCCAGTAAAGACGAACAGCATCACCACAACTCTCAGCCCCAAAGTCAGCTACTATAAGCTTAGCGTTCATAGCCTCTGCTTCTTCTTCTGTGATATGTCCTTGATGTCTTGGATTATTCATCCTATCGACTACTATGTTACTATACTCATCCCAAATTGATCCGCTTACTAAACTTCCCTTTGCCATCTTATATTCCTTAATTTTACTTCGTAAAATGAAGGGAACCCCCTCATTTATTTTTGTACATTGTCGGAAATAATTCCGCCAACTACGCTAACGCTAAGTTCCACTCGACGTGGAGCCCACGGCACTAGTGCCTCTTGAAGTGTAAATCTTCTTATAATTCACTTTTATGATTTTTCGGTGTATATGCGTATGAGCTAGAGATGCCCCTTAGACGCTCCACTGCTTTTTTGATATGCTCTATCGCATACTCTATCTGCTCTTCTGTGTTAAAACGACTAAGTGAAAAACGGATTCCTGTATGAGCTAATTCGCTATCACTTCCAAATGCGTTCATAACAGGATTTGCTTCTAGATCTTCACTCGCACATGCACTTCCCGTTGATGCAGCTATGCCGTTTTGGTTCAAATCCCAAAGCATTGCCTCACCCTCTACCCCTTTTATAGAGATTAGAGTTGTATTTGGTGTACGGTTCTCTTTTCCACCTATCACAATTGTGTCAGGAAGTTTCAAAATTGCACGCTCTAACTTATCTCTAAGCATCCCCACATGATTTTGCTCATACGCTAAAGCCATAGTGTTAGTAGCTAGATGCATAGCTTTACCCATACCAACCATAGATGCCACATCTACAGTTCCTGCTCGTCTTCCATCCATCTGCTCACCACCGTGCATATATGGAGTAAGTTTTACACCAGCTTTTATATAAAGTCCCCCAACCCCTTTAGGTCCATGAAACTTATGAGCTGAAAAACTTATCATATCAACATTGGCATCGTGGACATCCACTTTCACTTTCCCTATAGCCTGAGTAGCATCTGAGTGAAAAAGTACACCTTTTTCCTTACATATAGCACCTATCTCTTTTATAGGGAAAAGTTTTCCAGTTTCATTGTTTGCCCACATGATAGAGACTAGTGCAGTATCTGCGCGAATTGCATCTGCAACTGCATCTGCAGTTAGGGTTCCATCTTCATTCACACTCAAGTAAGTTACCTCTACCCCTTTTTTTTCTAAAAAGTTACAAACAGCAGTTATAGCTGGATGCTCAACCTCTGAAGTGATGATATGTTTTTTATCACCCTCAAGTATATAATCGTTATATACACTCTTAAGCACCCAGTTGTTGGCCTCAGTTGCATTTGAAGTGATGATGATATCATCCTCATCTCTTGCACCTATCCCATCATATAGATAATCAAGTGCTTCTACCATCTTTTTATGTGTAGCTGAACCAAAGCTATGAAGTGAGTTTGGATTTCCATATATCTCACAAAAAAACGGTTTCATCTCCTCGTAAACTTTCTCATCTACTTTAGTTGTTGCGTTATTATCTAAATATACTTCCATTTATTTATTCCTTATTTATAGTCTAAATCTCTGTGACGAGCAAACATTTTTTTTAAAATGTTTAGCCGGAACAGAAATAGATTTAGGCTGTTATAGTTTACAAGCAAAGCAGTTCTCTTGGTCTTTGCAAAGGCTACAAGCTGGTGCTACCTCACCTATAAGATCATATATATACTTTTTCCATAACTTATCTTGAGGTTTATTTGCACTAAGTTTAGGAAAATGATGCTCCATAAATCTCGCCATCTGAACACGATTTTGAAACCCCAAATCCTGATAAAGATGGTTCATCATAAGTGATGTTTTAGCAACATAAGGGGCTACATTTACCCTTGTGTATCCATCTTTTGAAAAAGACTCTAAGAGCGTTTTAACTTTTATCTCTAATCTTTGATTTATATCTATTGGTCTTGTCATAGTGTTATCTCCGTAAATTTTCCATTTATAAACTCTCCAAACTCTACACCAAACTCATAGCACTCAAAAAGTTCCTCTTTTGTTGGGATAAGTTTTATCTTTTTTGGTTGCATAGGTACACGAAACTTCAAATCTTTTAGTCTTGAACTTATCATATCAACAGCCTCACCACTCCATCCATAACTACCAAACGAAACTCCAAACTTACCCTTTTTCTCTAAAAGCATCATACATGAGAGCAACTCCCAAACAGGCTTTGGAGCATCTGCATTTATAGTAGGTGTACCTATCATCACACCACTACTCTCTTCTAAAATCTCCAACATATTTTGCTCATCAAGTGCAGTTAAATCGTATATATTTGCTATAAGATTTTCATCAGATTCAACTCCATCATAGATGCTATAAGCCATCTCTTTAGTATTTTTATAACTTGTGACATAAAATATAGATACAACTTTTTTACCATGAAGTTTTTCATTTTTTGTACTCCACTTCTCATAAAGCTCTATATATTTTTTGGGATTGTTTCTTATGATGGGACCATGTAGGTTGCAGATGGTATCTATTTCGTAGTTTTTATAAAGATTTAGTGCTTTTATCATATCACTTTTAAAAGGTCGCATGATATGGTCATAGTAGTACTTAAAAGCGTAATCAAAATCCCCAACCAAGTCATCAAAAACTCTCGCATCATAGTAGTGACTTCCAAAAACATCACCACTAAAAAGCACCTTATCCTCTTCAAGATAGCTACTCATAGTCTCAGGCCAGTGAAGGTTTGGTGTACTTAAAAAAGTTATGGTTTTATTTCCAAGAGAGAGTTTTTTGTTTGTCCAAACAGTTTCAAACTCCATATCTTCAGTTTTAGCGATGGACTTTAGCATCGGTTGAGCCATAGGTGAGATGATAACCTTAGCGTTTTTTGCCTTTTTAGCAAGTTCTGGCAAAGCCCCACTATGGTCTGGTTCTAAATGATGCATGATGATATACTTTATCTCATCATAACTACAAAGTGATTCTATTTTCTCAAAAAAAGAGTTACTAAACTCCTCTTTTACAGTGTCAAAGATAACAACACCATGTGAAGTTTTTAAAAGATAAGAGTTATAAGTAGTACCGTTAGCAGTTTTCATAATGATATCAAACACACGTATATCACTATCACTCACACCGATATAATACAAATCTTTTTTTACTAAAATAGCATCGTTCATTTAAAATCCAATACAAATATAAAACTATTATTTTTTATATCTATATACAGATAGTGTTCCGTTTGGTATTCAAAATACTTCATTATTATATTTATATATGATTCTCAAAAATTAGATACAATCTCTTAAAAAC
>JAFGVR010000148.1 GCA_016937915.1 Campylobacterales bacterium
AAAACCTTTCCCTAAAAAGTTTAGCTCCATCTTTGCTTGAGTCTATCTCATCGGAGTTGTTTTTAAAACTAAATCTTAGTTTGCTTTGCTCTATGGTGGTCATATTTTTTATCTCATTTATGTTAATGAGGTATGAGCGGTGGATCCTAAAGAAGTTAAACGGTTCAAGGATGCTAAAAAGTTCTGATATCTTTTGAGCATAGTATGAAAACCCCTCTTTACTCCTTATCATCACCTCGGCTAAATCCGCTTTTACATAATGGATATCTTCAGGTTTTAAGAGCAAGTAGTTATCCCCTTGTTTGCTTAGTATCCTTACATCTTTGTTTTGTGATTTTTGTGCAGTAACTCTCTCTATGCTCTGTTTTAACTGCTCAGTGCTGTATGGTTTTACAAGGTATCCAACTGCACCTATATCAAAAGCTTTTAAAGCGTGTTCTTCGTACGCTGTTTGAAAGATTATGGCGGTGTTTTGGTTTAGGTATTTTATCTCATACCCCACCTCTATCCCACTTCCTGTAGGCATATTTATATCTAAAAACACAACATCAAAACTGTTTTGTTTCACTTTTTCTAAAGCCTCTATCCCATCTTTTGCCTCTTCAACTTCACCATAACCCAAAAGGTCTAACATCCTTTTTAGTCTAACTCTTGCTAACTCTTCATCATCAACTATCAGTATTTTCATAACAATCTCCTAAATTTATAGTAAATAGTGGTTTTTCCAAATCATCTACAGATAAAGCACCTTTGCATAAAAGGTTCAATCTTTGGTTAAGATTTGTAAGCCCTATCCCATATCGTATCTTCTCTATTGGTTTTCCATCGTTTTGAACCTGTATGGTTTTGTTTTTCTCATCAAATCTTATCTTTATATTTAAACTCTCTTTTGAAGCATCATACCCATGTTTGAGAGCATTTTCAACCAAAAGTTGAAGTGAGAATTTTGGAACACTCCAACTTGGCAGATTTTGCTCCACATCTAAAATTATCCTATTTGAGAAACGGATATTTTCAAGCTCAACATAATCTTTTACATTTTTTATCTCTTCGCTAAGTTTTAACTTTGCACTCTCTTTCATAGTATTTCTTAAAAACTTTGAAACTTTAAGTATCGCATCTTCAGCCTTTAGTGGGTCTTGATGGATAAGCTCAGCTATGGAGTTTAAGGAGTTAAATAAAAAGTGTGGGTTTAACTGCGTCTCAAGAGATGCTAGTCTGCTTTGTAAATACTGATGATCTAGATAATCTTTCTCATTTCGCATTTTTACAAATCTATAAAGCAAAGCTCCCACTATGTAAGTCAAGACACCTATCCCATTTGCTATGAAAAAAAGATTTTGTTCAAACATCTCTATGAGTTTTACATCAAAAAAACGACTAAAAATAACCCCTGAGTAAGTTCCTAAAAAACCAGACAAAAATGAGAATGTAGCTGAGATGATTTTCCAATACCTCTCATCTATGTTTGGGAGGATATTTTTATTCATATTTGAGATAAAAAACAGTGAAAAAAATGTGATGCTAAACCCTAACATAAACCCAAAAACAGCACCATCATATATCTCATACCCATAAAGTGTATAACCAAAAGAGGAGAGAAGCATCCCAAACGAGATGCCAGTAAATAGTATATACACCCAATCACTAAATTTGATATGAAGTGCTATGTTATGCATCTAAAAGCCTTGTAAGATTTCTAACCCCATTAACAACACCTGGCCACCCTTGAGCTGGATATACACTATCACCCACACTGTACAAACCTGCTATGGGGGTATCATTTGATGGTAAGTTTAGTAAAAAGTTTTTGATGCTCATAGCGTTTCCACCTAATTGTTTTCTATTTATAAAATCAAAAAATGTGTTTGGAGTAGCACTAAAACAATCAACCACACAACTCTCATCTATATCTAAAGTGTTGAGTATTGTATCTAAAAGGATCTTTTGAAGTTGATTTTTTTTGATTTTATATAGATCTTTATTTTCCAAAAATCTTGCATCTGTATGGATAGATGCTGTGATGCTATAGTAACCCTCTTTTACAATCTCATTATCATCTTTATCACTAAAAGATACAAACAAAGCGTTTGAGATAGTATGTTTAAAATTTTCATTTTTGATTATCTGATAGTGATGGTAAAAATCTCTATCACTCTTTATAGTTAGATAAAGCATAAAAGAGCTTTGGTGGTTATCTAACTTTTCATACTTTTTGCAGTAATCTTTTACATCTGCATCTAAAAATAGTTTACTACTATCATAAATGGTTGAGTTTAAGATAACTTTTTTAGCTTTGAAACTCTCTTTTTTAGTTTTTAACTCAAAGTATCCATCTTTTCTCTCTATCGACTTTATCTCACACCCTGTTTTAACATCCTCTATATCCTTTGTTATCTCATCAAAAAGTTTACTAAAACCACCCATTACATAGTAATTATCGTTAAATGTATATCCAAGTGCCAAAGCTGCTGTTAAAAAATTTATCTCTTTAGTTTTGCTTTGAGCCACTATCATTATCTGAGCCTCTAAAAACTCAAAATACTCCTTATCTACCCCACCATAAAATTTATCTATAAAATCAAAACTGTTTTTAAAAAGATAGTTTCCAAATCTTATCCCTACTGGTAGATAACTCAAAAGTGATAAATATTTTGAAAAACTGTTTTTATTTGAATAATAATAGTTATTAAATCGATAAAATGATTTGTTGATTTTGTATATAAGTTTCCAAAATTCTTTGTTTTTTTGGTTTGGGTAGTTTTTTTCTAGAGCAGCTAAAAATCTCTCAAAATCTTGATACCTTGGGGTAGTTTTGCCGTTTTGTATAACCACTATGGTTGGATCAGTTTTTATGATGTTTGGTTTCACACCTATCTTATCTAGCATCTCTTTAACCACAAAACCATCCTGATACCCTGCAAAAGTGGTAGCCCCAGTGTTATATCTAAACCCTTTTCTCTTAAAGCTTGAACTACAACCACCTAAGTCTTGAGCTTTTTCAAAAAGTATCACTTTATAACCTAGCTTATTTAAATAAGCAGATGCCACACTTCCACCGACTCCACTTCCAACTACTCCATATTCATACATAAAAAACCCCTACAAAGACAACATCTCAAATGCATCTACTATGTCAGATTCACCGTTAGCTTCTAAAACCACTACTATCTTTTTACCTTTTATAGCATCTCTATGTTTCATAAGATATGCTATTGGTTTTACACTCTCAAATGAAGCGATAATCCCCTCACATCTAGCCAAAAGTTTAAATGCATCTAAAATATCTTGATGTTCAAAACTTTCTACATCATCTGGAGTAAGCAAAATATCAAAACTATCTATCTGAGATTTTAACTCTTTTTTAATTATCTCATCAGATACACTCTCTTTTGAGATGGTGTAAGCTTCATCATTTTCGTAGTTAGCATCTATGATGTTTGAACCTAAAAGTTTTAGCTTAAAAATAGTTAAATCATCGATACTATCAAGATATATATAAGAGTTTAACTGAAGTTTCGCACAAACAGATGCCACACTTATACAAAGCTGTTTTGAATCTGTTTTTAAAATTATATTTTTATATCCACTTTTGTAAGCTTTATCTACCTGAGCCAT
>JAFGVR010000015.1 GCA_016937915.1 Campylobacterales bacterium
AGCCCTATCATAAAATCTAAGGCCACCAACAAGCTTGTAAGGTATCCCAGCTCTATTAAGTCCATCTTCAACTGAACGGCTTAAAACATTCACACGGTAAAGGATAGCTATCTCACTAGCACTAACCCCTGAATTTAAAAGCTTTTTGATACTAAGCGCTATCTTTCTAGCCTCTTCATTCTCGTCGTATGAGTTTATCACACTCACCTCATCACCGCTTCCACGAGTCGATATTAGTTTTTTCCCAAGGCGTGAGCGGTTGTGTTCTATGAGGGTATTTGCCACTTTTAAAATAGGCTCTTTTGAGCGGTAATTGTGTTCAAGCTTGTAGATGCTAGTCCCACTAAAATCTTGATCAAACTCTATGATATTTCGTATGTGAGCTCCACGCCAACCATAGATGCTTTGGTCATCATCACCAACTACACAAACATTTTTATGTGCGGTGCATAGTTTTTGGATAAGTTTTAGTTGAAGCTCATTTGTATCTTGATACTCATCTATCATTATGTATTGATATTTTTGTGAAGTCTTCTCAGCCAACTCTGGAAAATCATTTAAAAGTTTATAAGTAAGAGCTATAAGGTCGTCAAAATCTAAAAGATTATTTTCCCTTAGATACCCCTCATACTCCTCATAAACTTTTGCAATTTGTTGATAATTGTACATCTGAGCTTGTTTATAGGCCTCATCTGGAGTTATGAGTGAATTTTTATATCTCGATATCTCACTAGCGACAAGCGGAAGTGGCAAATCTGGATTTATCTTTTTAAGAATTTTCTTTTTATCATCAGTATCTATGACCACAAAATTGTTTTTACGCCCTAAAAGATGGATATTAAACTTTAAAAAAAGTAACCCAAACTTATGAAATGTACAAAGTAATGGTGGATAAGTATTTGACTCTATCATCGCCAAAGAGCGTTCACGCATCTCTTTTGCAGCTTTATTTGTAAAAGTTAGTGTAAGTGTATTTGAAGCTGGGATGCCAACCTCGTCTATAAGATAAGCAAGTCTTGATACTATAGTAGTTGTCTTACCACTTCCAGCCCCTGCTAGTATAAGTACAGGACCCTCAGTTTGTCTCACAGCCGCTGCTTGAGATTCGTTTAAATTTGCAAATATCTTTTCCATATATTGATAACCCATTAGTAAAGTTAGATTATTATATCTAAAATAACTAAATCGATGAATTATTATAAAACTATTGCATTAATTATAATTATGAGTTATAATTTTATTATCAATATAATTTATAGGAGTTATAATGCTAAAAGATTTTGCAAAACTTCAAACCTTTTTAATGGTTATAAAAGAGAAAAGTTTTTCTAAAGCATCTGCAAAGCTTGGAATATCTCAACCAGCTGTTACTCAACAAATCAAGTTTATGGAAGACTACCTTGATACTAAAATTGTTGAGAGAAAGAAAAACGGTATAGTCCTAACTAAAGAGGGTGAAGATCTTTATCGCATAGCTAAAAGACTTGAGAGAGCTATAGAAACTTCTGAAAAAGAGCTTCTTAGAATCATAAAAAAAGATTTTACATTTATCATAGGGTGTTCAAATGCCATAGGTAACTATATACTTCCATCACACCTTGGTGAGATAAAAAAAAGGATAGATAACGATGTTTATATCAATGTTGGTCTATCAACTGAAGTTATAGACCAACTTGAAGATAAAAAGATAGATATAGGGCTTATAGAATCACCTATATTTAAAGATGATCTAAACTATAGAGAATGGATAGCTGATGAGCTTGTAGTTTTTTCTAATCAGCCTATCAAAAAACAACTTGTAGCTGAAGATCTATATGAGTTTGACTGGTTATGTAGAGATGAAGACTCACATACTAGAAAAATAACTTCTGAGGTGTTTCAAGAGATAGGTGTTCAGTGTAAAGATTTTAATGTGATAGGAATTTTATCAAGTCCAACTGCTATAAAAGAAACAATCTTACACTCAGATAAAAATGGAGCTAGACCATTAGTATCTATCATGAGCCGTTATGTCATACAAGATGATATAAAAAATGGAAATCTTTTTGAAGCAAGAATCAAAAACCAAAAAATTGAGAGAAAATTTTATATAACTTATCCAAAAGAGAGAAAGCACGACGCTTTTGTTGATAATGTTATAAATTACCTATTATCTATAAATAAAGTATAAAATTAAACTTCTTGCAAAAATGCAAGAAGTCATTTCTCTACACATAGATTTAAACTCTATCTCCTCCCCCACTAATCTTGCAAGTGTTGATATGATATTATTTAAAAAATATTTTTTAGGTTTTATATGGATATAAAAGAAGCTATACATGGCATAAAACTATTCAATTGTTTAAATAATTTTGAATTAGAATTATTGGCGTCAATTAGTCACACTGTAAAATACGATGCTAGTAGTGTTTTATTTTATGAGTCAGACTCTACCGATAAGCTTTTATTTTTGGTAAGCGGACTTTTAAAAGTATATAAAATAGATAAATTTGACAATGAGATATTTTTGTATTATATCTATCCAAATTCGATGATATCAGAGCTTTCAAACCTTACTGATAGCAAGATATTTTGTTTCTCAAACAGTGAGTTTTTAAAAGAGAGTGTTATCTTATCTATAGATTTTAAAAAATTTAAAGAGCAGTTTTTAACAAAAAATGAGATATCGTTAAGGTTTATGGATGAGTTGATATATAAAAATCAACAACTTCAGTGCATCGTAAACAGAGAGCTTGTGTTTGATGCAACCTCAAAAGTTGCTTTTATGCTTAGTAACGATTTAGAGATGTTTAATGAATTAAAGAGAAGTGAGGTTTCAGTTTTGTTACACATACAACCTGAAACACTCTTAAGAGTTTTAAAAAGATTGACAAGAAATGGTGCTATAGCTATAGAAAAAGGGGAAGTTTCTATAGTGGATAGGGAAAAATTGAAAAATATATATCTAGGGGTTTAGGGATGAATAATTTAAGTGTAAGTAGCACAATAAAAATCTTAGGAGCTTTGCTGTTAAGCTCTATATTTATAGTTATCAGTGTTAGTATCTATCTAAATCAAAAAAATATAAAAGATGCAACCATAGTAAACATAGCTGGTAAACAAAGGATGCTAACACAAAAGATATCTAAAAACATCTTTTATCTGCACCAAAGCAAATCAAATGATTTTTTGGAAATGGATAGGGCTATAACTGAGTTTAAAAAAGGGCTAAGCATCTTAAAAAATGGGGATGAGAGTCTTGATATAGCAAAAGCACCTACAAAAGAGATAGATGAACGGATAACAAAAGTGGAGTCTATCTGGAGTGAATTTGAAAAAAATAGTTTAAAGTTTAAAGAAGCTATTTTGACAAACAATACTAGAGGTTTAAATGAGGTTTTTAGCTATGTGTATCAAAACAACGATAAGTTGCTTTATGAGGTTGATAAGATACTCACCCTATATACTCACCATATAGAGGAGAAGAATACATTTATAAAAAGGTTTCAATATATCTCTTTTGGATTTTTATCTATTTTTGCTTTATTTGCAGTTATTCAGCTAAGGGAGATTGAGTCACATGCAAGGGAGTTTTTTCAAAAATATAAAGATCTTCATCAAGCAGACATAAAAGAGCTAAAACCGATAGACATTGATGGTGAAAAAGAGTTTGTGGAGATGGCAAACGATATGAACTGTTTTATAAACAGAGTAAACTCAGTTATGGATTATTCCCAAAATGCACTTGAACAATCACAAATGGCATCTAAAAAACTTGAGGAGTTGAGTGTAGAGTTTAGTAACATTTTAGATGAACTTGAAAATAGATCTGAAATCTTAAAACAGATAGATAAAAGTGAAGATATGGTTATAGAATCCTCAGAAGACCTCCTAAGAACCACTAAAAAACTAAATAACTTAAAAAATCAATTAGATAAACTTTTAAAGAGTTGTCAAAGTAATTTATAAAAATTTGACCAAGGACAAGAAAAAAAGAGTTTTGAAGTGTTAGACTTTGTGTGTTGATAAAACAAAATATACGCAAGGGGTATAAGATGGCACTTTCAAGAAGAGATTTTCTTAAAAGCTCTGCTGCGGCATCTGCTGCGGCTGCTATAGGTATGAATGTACCTAGTGAGTTAAATGCGGCTGCACAGAGTGCAGAGAGTGGATGGCGTTGGGATAAAGCTGCATGTAGGTTCTGTGGAACTGGATGTGGAATCATGATGGCAACTAAAAATGGAAAGATAGTTGCAGTAAAGGGTGACCCAGCAGCTCCTGTAAATAGAGGGCTAAACTGTATAAAAGGTTACTTCAATGCAAAAATCATGTATGGAGCAGACAGACTAAAAACTCCACTGCTTCGTGTAAATGATAAAGGTGAGTTTGACAAAAACGGTAAGTTTGCACCAGTTAGCTGGAAAAGAGCTTTTGATGAGATGGAAGTTCATATCAAAAAAGCACTAAAAGCTAGTGGACCTGAGGGTGTTGGTGTATTTGCATCTGGACAATACACTGTTATGGAGGGTTACGCTGCTCAAAAGATGATGAAAGGTGGATTTAGAAGTAACGCACTTGACCCAAATGCAAGACACTGTATGGCATCTGCTGTTGTTGGTTTTTATCAGACATTTGGTATAGATGAGCCAAGTGGTTGTTATGATGATATCGAACTTACAGACACTGTAATTTGTTGGGGTTCAAATATGGCTGAGATGCACCCAATCCTTTGGTCGCGTGTTACTGATAGAAAACTAAGTGACCCTGAGCGTGTAAAAGTTGTAAATATCTCAACATATAGACACAGAACTTCAGACTTAGCAGATATGGAGATAATCTTTACTCCAAATACAGACTTAGCTTTATGGAACTACATAGCTCACGAAATTGTATATAACCACCCTGAGGCGATAGATTGGGATTTTGTTAACAAGCACATGGTTTTTTGTGCATCTCCTGTAAATATCGGTTATGGTATGAGAAGAGAGGGTGAGAAGTCTATAAAAGAGGGTAAATATTCAGATAAAGAGATGCAAACAATCTCAAAAGAGATGAAAAAAGTGGTCTCAGAAACAGAAGCTCCAGCACTGCAACCTTATGGCTACAAGGCTGGTGATATGATGCAAAATCAAGATGCAGGGCTAAAACACTGGGAGATCTCTTTTGAGGAGTATAAAAAATTCCTAGCACCTTATACACTTGATTATGTAGCTAAAATCTCAAAAGGTAACCCTGATGAGGATATAGAAGAGTTTAAGAAAAAACTTAAAACTTTAGCATCTTACTACATCGAGAAAAATAGAAAAGTTGTAAGTTTTTGGACTATGGGTATGAACCAACACACAAGAGGTACTTGGGTAAATACTCTATCATACAATGTTCACTTTTTACTAAACAAACAAGCAAAACCAGGAAGTGGTGCATTCTCTTTAACTGGTCAGCCTAGTGCATGTGGTACTGCTCGTGAAGTTGGTAC
>JAFGVR010000149.1 GCA_016937915.1 Campylobacterales bacterium
ATTATCGAGATATCAGCACCATTAAATGCGTAGATGCTCTGATCATAATCCCCAACACAAAAAAGTGATGGTGGATTCATAGCATCTATGAGGGTGCCTTGAAGTGCATTTGTATCTTGATATTCATCTACTAAAACCTCTTTATACCCTAACTCTGTAGTTTTACAAAGTTCCCTAAAATTTAAAAGCAAATCATTAAAGTTTAAAAAACCATACTCTTTTTTAAGAGTCTCAAACTCATCTACAACATCTGCGTATATCATGGCAAAAAGTTCATGTTCAGGGTATTTCTCTTTTATCCAATCTTCAAAGTTTAATTCTAGCTCTGTATTTTGGTACAAAGAGTACATATCATATAGATGATTCCCACCATAAGGGGTAGTTTCTGCATCTATATTCATAAAATTTCTTTTTTCAAAAACACTTCTAAATAGTGTTTTTAGTTCTCTTTGCTGTTTTAAAACAACTCTTTTGTCCTGCTTTTTAAGCCATCTATAACTCACCGCATGAAAAGTTCCAGCTTCTATCTTAGATGCAACTGAGTTTCCAAAAAAATGAGCGACCCTCTCAACCATCTCAGCAGCTGCTTTATTTGTAAATGTTAAAAGAAGTATCTCATTTGGTTTAATTCCAGAGTTTAGAAGATAAGCGATTCTACCAACTATAGTTGAAGTTTTACCTGTTCCAGCAGATGCGATGATGAGATTTTTACTATCGTTTGATATGGCAGCTTTGTATTGTTCTGGGTTTAAACGAGAAAGTGGCAAAAAGTTACTCCGAGTAATGAATCTTTAGATTATATCAAAGTTTAATTAATTTAATTTATCGTATTGTTTATTATTATGTTACAATCACACAATTTATTCTACAGAGCAAACTAAAAATGGCATATTCACAAGATATATTAAAAGCGATAACAGAAGAATCAAAACGGGCTATAGCAAGGATGGATGTAGTTACTCCAAGTGTTTATGCCTCAATCTTCACAAAGTATGCTTTCAAACATAATGTTTCTATAGAGGATGAACCAGGACTTGCACAAGATTTGCTAATGACAGAGTGTTCTAATATGTCAAATGTACAAGAGGAAACATCTAAAAATGCCGATCGTCTAAGTAATTCTACAAGTAAAGCCATAGACGCTATAAAAAATAAAGATGAAACAAAACTAACAGAAGCTCTAAATGAAACAAATGAGTTAAAACAAGAGATAGAGAAATTAAAAGAGCGTGTTTATAAAGATGAGCTTACAAGAGCTTATAATAGAAAATGGCTGCACGACAATCTTTTAAAAGATGAACAATTCAAAAAAACTGGCATATTAGCTATTATAGATTTAAACTATTTTAAAGATATAAATGACACCTATGGACATGTAATAGGAGATAAGGTACTTCTTCTTATAGCTACTCAACTTAAAAAATCTCAAGGTACAGTTATCCGTTATGGTGGAGATGAGTTTATACTTCTTTTTGATGGGGAGACAAATAAAGATTTAGTTCTTCGTAAATTAAATATAATAAGAGATAGCATTATAAAGAAAAATCTAAAAATCAAAGATATCTCTTTTAAAGTAAGTTTCTCATTTGGTGCTCAAGAGTTCAAATCTGGAGACTATCTAAACAACATCATAGACGCTGCAGATAAACATATGTATAGAGATAAAATACAGATCAAAAAAATAGTTACAGGCATCTAAGCAACTTCTCACCACCTTTTAGATATAATCGCGACAATTTTTAAAACTCCACTTAAATTAAGGCGATTATATGTCAAACTCTTATGAACCACAAAATATAGAAAACCAATTTTACAAAATCTGGGAAGATAGAAAATACTTCGAAGTTGATGGCAATAAAGCTATACAAGAAGATGGTAAAAACTTTGCTATCATGATGCCACCACCAAATGTTACTGGGCGTCTTCACATAGGTCATGCACTTACTTTTACACTTCAAGATATCATCGTTAGATATAAAAGAATGGATGGGTATAAAACTCTTTGGCAGCCAGGAACTGACCACGCTGGAATTGCAACTCAAAATGTAGTTGAAAAACAAATTTTAGCTGAGGGTAAAACTAAAGAGGAGATAGGTCGTGAAGCGTTTTTAGAACGAGCTTGGGCTTGGAAAGAGGAATCTGCTGGAATCATGACTGAACAACTTCGCAAAATGGGTGTAAGCCCTGCTTGGGAGCGTGAGAGATTTACTATGGATGATGGTCTTCAAAGTGCTGTAAAAGAGGCTTTTGTTCATCTGTACAACCAAGGGCTTATAGTTCGTGGAAACTATATGGTAAACTGGTGTACGCATGATGGAGCTTTAAGTGACATAGAGGTTGAACACGAAGATCACGATGGTAAGTTTTACCACATCAAATACCCTTTTGCTGATGGTAGCGGTTTTGTAGAAGTTGCAACTACTCGTCCTGAAACTTATTTTGGCGATACCGCTGTAATGGTGCATCCTGAGGATGAGAGATATAAAGCTATCATAGGTAAAAAAATAAAACTTCCTCTACTTGATCGTGAAGTAGCTATCATTGCTGATGAGCATGTTGATATGGAGTTTGGAACTGGTGTGGTTAAAGTTACACCTGCACACGACCAAAACGACTACGAAGTTGGAAAAAGACACGATTTAGAGTTTATCACTGTTTTTGATGAAAAAGGGATTTTAAACGATTATGCTGGTGAGTTTAAAGGTTTAGAGAGACTTGAAGCTAGAGAGATAATTGTTAAAAGACTTGAAGATGAAGGTTTTATGGTTAAAGTGGAAGATCATAAGCATCAAGTGGGACACTGCTACAGATGTAAAAATGTGGTTGAACCATATATCTCAAAACAATGGTTTGTAAGAAGTGAAGTAGCTAAAAAATCGATAGAGAAAACAAATAACGGTGAAGCTAAATTTTTCCCACCACACTGGATAAACTCTTACAACTCTTGGATGGGAGATCTTCGTGACTGGTGTATCTCTCGCCAACTATGGTGGGGGCATCGCATCCCTGTATTTTACTGCGATGATTGTGAGCATGAATTTGCATCGCAAGATGAAAACCCTTCATCTTGTCCAAAATGTGCATCTAAAAATCTAACTCAAGACCCTGATGTTTTAGACACTTGGTTCAGCTCTGCTCTATGGCCATTTTCAACTCTTGGATGGGGTAATGGTGATAATGAGATGGATAAACTTTTTAAATCTGATGATATGAAAGATTTTTATCCAAATACACTTCTAATCACTGGTTTTGACATCTTATTTTTCTGGGTAGCTAGAATGATGATGATGGGTGAATCTTTCATGGGTGAGCTTCCATTTAACCACATCTACCTTCACGCACTTGTTCGTGATGAGCATGGTCAAAAGATGTCTAAATCAAAAGGCAATGTC
>JAFGVR010000150.1 GCA_016937915.1 Campylobacterales bacterium
CCCCTTACACTATCTAGTATCTTAAAAAAGTGGTACGATGAGCTAAAACCATTAAGCCTTCGTATGAAATCTTCATAGTCAATGCTAAGTGTTTCATCTTTTCTATCTAGCGATTTTTGAATCGCCCTTTTTATGTCACTAGCAGTCACTATCGCTTTATCTATGTTAAATATCATATTAAAAAGCTCTAAAAATATCTTATGGTTTTGAATCTTGGCTATCGAGAAATCAAGGTACTTTTTATTTTCCCCATAAAGAGTTGCGATGTACTCCTCTATGGTGGTTGGTTTGTACCTAAGGGTCGCTGATTTTATGTAACCCTCTATCTCTTTAAACTCTAAGAGTTGTTTATCTTTTATAACTTTTGTTATATCAAACACCTGCTTTGAAAACCAGCGTCTGATGGTGTTGTTTCTAACATAAGTGAAGATAAAAAAACTATCAAATACATAGATGATGTAAGAATCATCATGGCTAAAGTAGTGTTTTAAAAATGTATCTTTGCTTCTTGGGATGCCAAGCTTTTGCCCATCACCGTTATACAAAAAGTGCAAAGCCCTTGTAGTGGTGGTTTTTCCACTAGCGTTGTCTCCGACAAAAAATATCTCTTTTGAGAGGTCTATATCTGCAAACTGAAAATTTGCGGAGTTTATCAGTATCATCCTTTTTAGCATCACTCATCCCCTATCTCTATAGAATCTACGATGCTAAGGTAGTAATTTATCGCATCTAGTATTTTGTATTTGTCTGTATTTGTGGTTTGCATCTTCTCTATGATGTTGTTGTTTTCTAGATGCTTAAAAAGTTGTTCTATCATCATCCTCTCATCATCTCTATCACTCATCCATGAAAAATATGTAAGTCTATCTTTTACACTGCTATCATCTTTTTTTGCATTTGCATAGTTTGTGATGGTATCTATAAATGAGATGATATTTCCCCTATCTAGCCTTGGGTAGAGATGGCGTAAAAAAGCGATAGCTACTATCATATCTCTGTGTCTGTTTATAAACGCTTGTTGCTCTGTAGCTGTGAGTTTTCCCTTTTTGGCGATGTAAAAGTAACCACTCTCACCAATTAGCCTATAACCTATCTTATTTACCACCTCATCAAGCTCACTAAAAAAGCTATCATTTAAAAGCATATTTGAGAGTTCGCTGTACTCATAAGAGTTACTTGAGATTATCTTCCCTTGAGATAACACCTCAAAAACTTTTGCTATATCCATTTTGCTACCCTTATATTTGAGTTGTTGTAAGTTGCATCTAAAACTATCTCATCTCTGTAGTTTTGAACGATTGTTAGGTATGTTTTAAACGCATAAATAACATCCAAACCATCCTCTTTAAACTTCTCTATCTCTTTGTGTTTTAAGATGTATGAGTATATATCTTGCGGTTTATCCCTTAATATCTCGTTTTGGATAAGTTCTATGTTGATAGATTTTAGCTCAACACTCACCGATGCCTCGTAAGGTTTGTTTGCATCTGCACCTTTTTTTGTTTTTTGGATTTGGAGCAGTTTTGAGATAGCTTCTACAAATGAGTCTCTTCTAAGCTCTAGCGGACTTGGGAGATGCTTGATGTTGCCTGTTTTTTTCTCCCTTAGAGTATGGTTATAAACCTCTGTGTTACTTAAGAGAAGTGATTTTAACTCATGGTCTTGCTCTTTTATGATTTTATTTGATAGAGATGAGAGTTTTTTGTTTTGAGCTTTTCGCTTCTCGGTTCTTAGTATAAAATCACTTAGCCTTTTGTTGTATATGTGGATATTGTCGGTAAACTCAAGCATATCTAAACCGATGTCAACTAGTATGAGGTCTAGCTCATCATCTAAGCCCCTTAGCTCACCTCCAAGGATATGAAGATTTTTAGCGTGAGAGTCTATCAGCTCACTCACCCTTTTATCTATGTAGATAGCATCTTTTATCACAAGATCGATGCTAGAATCGTTGTTGTTTACTATGTCATTTATCCTAGTATTTATAAACGAATCCCTCTCTTGAGTCTTTTTGTAAAGTGTTCTAACTAAACTTTTTATCCTATATATCAGCTCTTTATCATTTGACTCTAGATAATCCCCCTTTAGGCGGATAAGGAGTTTTATCTCCTCCTCATAATCCCCAAAAGTGTAGTTCGCATCTACCCTCTTTAACATAGAGTTTGCAAACTGTATATAAGTATCACTCAGCTCAAACCTCTTTGCCACTTTGACAAATACAGCTGCATCATCCACAAGCTCACTAGGGAGACTCTCTATCTCCTCACCGCTAAAAGCTTTGTCTATCGTCTCTCTGTGTTTATATAAAAGTTCTATCAGTTCTTTATGTTTCATCTTATCGCCTCTTGCTCCACAACTACGCTGTATTTTGTTATAAGTTTTATGAGCCAATCAAGCTCTTTGTGTGCATCTGGTAATGATTTTCTCTGTTTTTTATATAGCGTTTGGTTTGAATAGTTTTGAAAATAATCCTCTATATCATCTGGCCTAAAAAACTTTTTACTCTTACACTCAAAACTATCATATATCCGTATAGCCTCTATGTCAAAATCTAAAAAGAAAACAACATCTTTATCTTTTAAAAACTCTCTTGTTAGAGTATTTGCAAAACCACCAAGATATACAAAATTTTCAAATCCATACTTTGTCATCCTAGATGCTACATCTA
>JAFGVR010000151.1 GCA_016937915.1 Campylobacterales bacterium
GAGGTTAATAAAAAAAGTGTTTAAACTCATTTTTATTTGCATCTATAGTTATAGATTCATCTATATTTGTAAATATATTTATATTTTGCGATAAAAGTTCATCTTTTAGAAGTATCTTTACACTTTTTATCGAATCATCTATTTTAAAGGGTTCATTTTTTGTATCAGGTCGAAAAATTTTCTAAACTCTGATAAAGTATTTATAAGGTGTTCTATCTGTAGTTGTATGGTATCGTCTAACTCCTCTATATATTTTTCATCTACCTTATGAGTTTTAAAATCATCTTTTAACATACTCGATAAAATGCTTATGGAGTTTAGGGGTTGTTTCCATTGATGTGCTACAGTATCTAGCATCTCCCCCATAGTAGCTAAGCGAGATTGTTGCTCTAGCATCTTGTCTTTTTTTAGCTCTTTCTCTTTTATGATGAGACTTTGCTTGTCCCATTTTTTTATAAAATAATCATTTTGTTTTTGGATGGAGTTATAACTGTGGATTAGTTTTTCTATCTTTGTAGATAGATCATGGTTTGCACTTTTTGAAAGTTGTAAAATCTCATCAATAAATTCTTTGCTGAGTGAGTTTGGCATATATTTCCGTGTTTAAAGTTAGATACTCCCAAAAAAGGGAATATCCATTTTAACATATTAGCACTGATATGTAGTTTTAAATTCGTAAGCTGTTGGACGACCCTCATCTGGCCATACTTGACGCTCGAATTGGTAGTGTTGGTAAGCTTGGATAAACTCATCAGTAAATACTGGTTTTAAGAAGTCGTTATCACGGATAAGTGCTTCAAGTGAACCTCTTAGAGTGTGTGGCATCTGTGGGATACCTTTTTCACGAATCTCATCTAAAGATAGTTCAAATAGATCTTCATCCATAGGTCCTATTGGGATATCTTTGTTTTTGATACCATCAAGTCCTGCCATCATCATAGAAGCAAACGCTAAGTATGGACATGCAGTTGAGTCTGGGAAACGCATCTCAACACGAGTAGCTTTCTCACCAGCACCATAAGGGATACGACAAGATGCTGAACGGTTTTGAGAAGAGTAAGTTAAAATACTTGGTGCTTCAAAACCTGGTAATAATCTTTTGTATGAGTTAGTAGATGCATTTGTAAACGCAGCAACTGCTCTTGCGTGTTTGAAGATACCACCAACATAGTGAAGAGCCATTTCACTTAAGTTACCATATTCACCCTCTTTGTAGAAAAGGTTTTTACCCTCTTTCCATAATGATTGGTGTACATGCATACCGTTACCATTGTCACCATAAAGTGGTTTTGGCATAAATGTAGCAGTTTTACCATTTAGGTGAGCTACCATTTTTACAACATATTTGTATTTTTGAACATTATCAGCTGCACCGATGATGTCAGAGAAAACTATACCAATCTCACCTTGACCTTGAGCAACTTCGTGGTGACCTAAAACAACCTCTAGACCAACTTGCTCTAAAACTTGCATCATCTCAGCTCTTAAATCAACCATACTATCAGTTGGAGCTACTGGGAAATAACCACCTTTTGTACCTGGGCGGTGACCTGTATTATACATATCATCATATTTAGTGTTTGAGTTCCATTCACCCTCTTCAGTATCTACTCTATATCCAGCTTCATTGATGTTATCAACAAATCTCACATCATCAAAAATGAAGAACTCATTTTCAGGACCAAAGTAAGCAGCATCTGCAATTCCAAGTTCATCAGCATGTGCTAAAGCTCTTTTAGCTATAGAACGAGGACATTTTTCATAAGCTTGACCTTTATAAATATCGTAAACATCACAGAAAACTACGATAGTTGGATCAGCAGTAAATGGATCTAAAAATGCTGTTGGAACATCTGGTTTTAAAAGCATATCTGATTTGTTGATTGGTTGCCATGCATCAATTGATGAACCATCAAATGGAAGACTATTTTCTAAAATACCAGCATTTACAGCACTCATTCTGTAAGTAACATGATGCCAAGCACCTTTAATGTCAGTAAATCTAAAATCTACAAATTGAACATCGTTTTCTTCACAAAAAGTAAAAAACTCTTCTATACTATTAACAAATTTTCCCATTAATTTCTCCTAAAATAATTCTGCCAAAAGAGTACCACATTTATTTTAAAGTTTTCATATAAAAAGTGTATATTTTTTAAACAAGTTATTTTACTGTATCAAAAAGTTATATCTAATTGCTTATCAAAATAATAGATTATAAATAACCATCTAATGAAGTTATAATCAAAGATAAACTTTGTATAATAATTTAACTCAAAAGTCACAAGGAAAAAGTTTTGGATATCAAGACCGTAAGGACAATGGAAAAGGTAACTAACGAGACCGTTTTAAATGGCTATTCTAGGTTAGCGATAGCATTTTTGTTTATAGCTATAGTTTATGTTTGGACAACACTTACACATACAAGTGTAGAAAATAATACATTTCTAATCATAGGTGCTGTTTTTGGTGCATATATGGCTATGAATATCGGTGCAAATGATGTCGCTAATAATGTAGGACCAGCTGTTGGTTCTAAAGCTCTAACTATGTTTTGGGCGATAGTTATAGCTGCGGTATTTGAAGCCGCTGGGGCTTTTATAGCTGGTGGTGATGTTGTAAAAACTATCCAAAAAGGGATCATTGATCCACATATGATAGCAAATCCTCAAATTTTTATCTGGGCTATGACTGCTGCACTACTTAGTGCAGCACTATGGCTTAACTTTGCTACAAAAGTTGGAGCACCAGTTTCAACTACACACTCTATAGTTGGTGGAGTTATGGGAGCTGGAATTGCAGCGGCTGGATTTAGCATAGTTGATTGGGGTACTATGGGGACAATCGCAGCTAGCTGGATAATCTCACCACTTTTGGGTGGAGCGATAGCAGCTGGTTTTTTATACTTCATCAAAAAAAATATTGTATTTCAAGAAGATATGCTACTAAGTGCGAAAAAATTTGTACCTGTCTTAGTTTCTATCATGGCGGTAGCTTTTGCAACTTACATCATGTTAAAAGGGTTTAAACATATAGTAAAGATCGAGTTTGTAACAGCTCTTGCTATAGGTGTAGCAGTTGGGGTGGCGGTATTTTTCTTTGTAAAACCAAGAATCGCAAAAACTGCAAATAGCCTAGATAACGACAGAGCTGCTGTAAATAAACTCTTTACAATCCCGCTTATCTTCTCAGCTGCACTTTTAAGTTTTGCTCACGGTGCAAACGATGTAGCTAACGCTATAGGGCCACTTGCAGCTATAAACGATGCTATCATGAGAGGTGGTGAGTTTGGTGGAAAAGTTGGAATCCCGTTTTGGGTAATGGGTGTTGGAGCTATCGGTATATCTATAGGTCTTGCACTATATGGCCCAAGACTTATAAAAACAGTAGGTAGCGAGATAACTGAGCTTGACCAGATGAGAGCGTTTTCTATCGCTATGGCAGCTGCACTTACAGTTATCATCGCATCTCAACTTGGGCTTCCTGTATCATCTACCCACATAGCAGTTGGTGGTGTTTTTGGTGTTGGATTTTTACGCGAATACCTCGATAGCAGTGAGAGTAAATGGATACAAAGTGTAAAAGAGCAATTTAAAAATCATAAAAAAGAGTTAGAGCTTCTTCAAGCAGAATTTAAAATCCTAGAAGCTAAACAAGGCAAATCTGTTGAAGAGTATGAGAGAATCATCGAAGTTGTTAAAGCTATAGATGAGAAAGAGCTTATACTAAAATCTGAGAAAAAAGAGTACAAAGGTGCTAAAAAGATAAAATATGTAAAAAGAGATGCTGTTAAAAAGATAATAGCTGCGTGGATTATCACAGTTCCTGCTGCTGCGACTTTAAGTGCTGCTGTATTTTATATGATAAAAGGGATGGTTTCTTAACTTAAGTGTGAGATTTGCTCACACTTATTTTATTGGTATCTCCAATGTAAAACATGCTCCATTTTCTATATTTTCCCCTCTAATATCTCCATGAAATACTTCTGTTATTATCTTTTTGGTCATATATAAACCTATACCAGTCCCTTTTCCCTGTTCTTTTGTTGTAAAGTAAGGATTAAAAATCGAATCAAGATTTTCTGGTTCTATACCACCTGCGTTATCACATATTTTTATTATTAAATTATCATTTTGATTTTTTACATCTATGGTAATTATCTTATCAACATTTTGAGTATTTTCATAAGCATCTCTTGAATTTGCAATTATATTTATAAGTACATGTTCTAATTCTTTTTGATAGCTATATATAGTATCAACTCCCGCTACATTGTATATCATTTTAATATCACGACTTTTAAATTGAGCCCCTATAAGTGAAAAAATTTGTTCCATCACACTATCAAAAGAGAAGCTATTTTTATCTTTTTCAGGTTTAAAAAAATTCATAAAATCATCAATTGTTTTACACATTTTAAGAGTTTGTTGTTGTATAAAGTTGGTATGTTCTGATAACTTTTCATCATCTAGCATATCCATATCGTTTAATAAAGATACATTTATGGAAGAAGCACTTATAGCATTAAGAGGCTGTCTCCATTGATGTGCTATCATACTTAACATCTGACCCATTTGAGATGATTTTGCTTGTTGATACAATATATGCTCTTGTTCACTATTTTTTTTGATTGCTTGTTGAATCTTATTTTCAAGATCTTGTTTATACATCTCAAGTTCAGTTACATCTGACATAGTGATGATGAAAAATTCTTTATCTTTTATCTTGATATTTTTCGCATTTAAATTGAAAAAAAGGTTTTTACCATCTTTATTTACAATAGCCTGATTTATTTTTTTAGGGTATTTAAGAAGATACTCCACCCATGTCATCCCATCTATTTGTGGCGTTATATATCCATCTTTTTCTATAAAAAATTCACATATACAACTATGTTTTTGTTTAAACTCATTTAAATCTTTATATTTGTTAAAAAATTCAAAAAAAGAGAGATTTACATCTATAATCTCATGACCATTATTTAAGATAACTATATCATGTTGAGTATCTAATATAGTTCGTGTTAAATTTTTTTCAAAATTTAATTCATCTTCACGCTTTTTTATCTCCTCTACCATGAGATTTATCCCTTGTGTAAAATAGGAAAACTCTATAGAATTGCTTATATCTAATTTGTGATATTGCCCTTTACTTATATGTTGTAAAAAATTTAAAATTTTATTGATTGGTTTTGTTACTGCATGATTTAAAAAATATCCAAGAAAAAATAAGATTAAAATAACCAAACCACCTATTGTGCTAACAATTAGTATATTATTCTCAAAAATTGTCTGTTCATAATCTTGATTATTTTTCACCAATACCAACTTCCATTCCCATGGTAAAAATTTTCTTTCATATATAATATATTTATCTTTCATATATACGGTTACATCTTTATAACTATCTTCTGTAAGTAGATTGAGTCTCTCCACATAATTTTTATCATCACCACTTAACTGAATAATCTGTGATTTAGTTATTAGGTAGCTATTTATATCCTCTTTTGCAAACATCTCTTTAAGATCATTGATAGTCTCTTTTTTAGCAGCTTCAGATGCTTTTGTAACCATCTCTTTATCATGTGCATATTCTAAAAAAAATATTTTATAGTGAGACCTTATGGAGAAATAAAATCTATCACCTAAATTTTTTAGTTCACCCTTTACATTTTTTATTATATGATCACCTATAAGTTTTTCAATAGATGCAGAACTTATAAATATTCCAAGAATACTTATCGTAATGATTCCTATAAATATTTTATGATTTATAGTTGTCTTATATGAAAGATTTTTAAAAAACTTAATCATTATTTATCTCTTTTATAGATATCTTTTGAAGTAGTTCTCTTATGTTGTCATAGTCACTATCTTTTGCTTTTATACAACCATAAGAGAGGTTTTTCATCCAATTTTTAACTGTAAGTTTATCTTCTTGATTCTCTAATGGTCTTAGTTTTATTAATGTTTTTTGAATTTTTTCAAATAGTATGTTATCTACATTTGGAGAAGCTGTTAAAACAAAACCTGCAAAATATGGAGTTTCATCAAGTTTTACAATATTTAGATTATTATATTTATTTAAAATAGATGTTTTTACAGAACCCATATCATAATCACCTAGCGTTACATAAAGTATCACATTGGTATGACTTCCTGTAAAGTTATATTTGGCATCTTTTAATGAAAGATTATTTTTTTGTAACATCATCTCAGCTCCAAAATAGCCGCAAGTTGAAAACTTTTGTGTCAAAGCGATTTGTGGATTTTTAAGTTTTTTTAGATCTTTTATATCATGATTTTTTGTCGTAAAAAGAGTACATGTATAATCCTCTTCCCCTAAAGAACCTAAAAAACGAACTATCGGTTTCACCCCATCTAATCTATTTTTTAGTTCTATATATGGCAAAGGACCAAGTAAAGCTATATCAACCTCACCATCTACAATTTTCTTCATCAAAGTATCATAATCAGCATAATAAACACGTTCAAATGGATAATCTATCTCTCTTTGCAGATACTCTACAAAAGGTTTATAGCCACGCATAAGCTTTTCTGAATTTTCCATAGGAAGAGGAGCGACTCTAATAGGCTCTTTAGAAAAAGCATAAGAGATAAAAACTAAAAATAAGAAAAATATATACCTCATAAAAACCTACCACCATATTTTATTATATGATAGCAAAGAAGAATAAAAAAAGTGTTAATCTATAATTATTAAAACTCAATCTTAAAAGTAGAACCCTCATTTTCTACACTCTCTATAGATAGCTTAAAATGATGAAGTTCTATTATGTTATTTACTAAAAATAGTCCAAGTCCTAGAGAGTTGTTCCAAGAGTTACTTGAAACTCTATAAAATTTATCTGTTATTTTTGAGATATTTTCCCCACTTATCCCTATACCACTATCTATAACTGATATAGATTTTTCATCCAACTTTATAATTATCTCATCTTCTGAGTATTTACAACCATTTTCTATGATATTTATCAAAACTATACTAAAAAGCATCTCATCAGCTTTGATAATCATACTCTCTTTTGAGATTATTTTTATCTCTCTATTTTTATATGTAAGTTTTATATTTTCAACTACATCTTTTAGAAGTTCTACTAGGTTGATATCTGCTATCTGAAGAGTTTGTTTGCCACCCTCTAGCTTGGTAGAGAGCCTTAGAGTATCTATGAGTTCATTTAGTCTATTGCCATTTTTATATATCTTAGTTAAAAATTTTGTTTGTATGTTTTTGTTTAGATTTTCATCCTCTAAAAGTGTTTGAGCATAGCCGTTTATGATAGCTATAGGGTTTTTAAACTCATGGCTTATAGCAGAGATGATGTCATCTTTTTGATTGTTAGAAGCTTGTAGTTTTGCAGTGTATTTTGCTTTTTGCTTATCTTGTTTTATGAGGATTTGAGATACTTTTGTAAGTAGTTTTGTTATTTGTGAGAACTCTTGTGAAAAGTAGGAGTCGATGTAGTTCTCTTTTTTCTTTTTTGTTAAACTTTTTAAAAACTTAACTATCCTTTTTGTCTCCTCTTGAACTTGTAAACTTATCTTGTAGGTTGTTATAAAAACAGCTATAAAAAATATGGCAAGTACCCCAATAATCTTAAATCCAAGGCTATATATCTGCTCATGGATGCTCTCTAACTCTTTTGCTAATCTTATATATATGACAGAGTTGTCTAATTGATACTGTTTTGCAACATATATAAGATCTTTATCTATTGTTTTTGAGTGTCTAATGATAAACCCAAAATTTTCAAAATCGGAATCCATTATCTCTTTTCTATATTTGTGGTTATCCATAGTCTCTTTATCAAAGTGGCTCTCGGCGATCACTTTTCCATCATTTGATACTATGGTTAGTCTCATATTTAGGTTTGTTTTTATCTCAGATGCAAGTTTGTCTAGGTTTTTGTTACTCTCTATTTGGTAGGAGATAAGGTCTATATTTTGTTCAAGTGATGTTTGAACACTAGATATATAAAAATCTTCTATCCAGTGATATACAATTCCACCGATGCTTAAAAAAAGAAATAAAAAAAGTATAAGTAGTTTTTTAAGTATCAGCTCGTGAAATCTTAGCAAAGGATATACCCCTCACCACGAACAGCTTGGATATACTCTTTCTCACCAGTTGGGTCTATATGCTCTTTTAGTCTTTTTATAGCCACATTTACAGTTTTTAGTTGTTTATTCTCTGAGTCTTTCCAAACTCTATCTAAAAGTGTTTCACGACTAAGTAGCACATTTTTATTTTTTAAAAACTCTAAAAGTAGGTCATGCTCTAGAGTTGTAAGTTTGACATCAACCCCATCTATCTTAAATAATTTATTTGATGCATAGTATGTTATATCTTTATATTTTATAATCTCTTGTTCGTTTGATGTTCGTTTGATGACAGCTCTCACCCTTGCTTTTAGCTCCTCTAAATTAAAAGGTTTTGTGATGTAGTCATCTCCACCAGCCTCAAACCCCTCTAAAATATCTTGTGAAGAATCTTTTGCACTTATATATATAACTGGTTCGTTATATCCAAGCTCACGAAGTTTTGATATAAATACACTCCCCTCTGTAGAGGGTAAGTTTCTATCCATAAGTATAAGTGAGACATTATCCTCATCTAAAATCTTTTGTACATTTGCAGTATCTATACAAGCTATAATATCATACCCCTCTTTTGTTAGAGTATATTCCATAAGGTCTAATATATCTTCTTCATCTTCAACTATCAAAACCGTTTTTTTATCCATAAATCATACCCCGTGAAAACTACCACCAACTCTTCTGTAAACCAGCAAATTTGCTATACTTGAAGCTCTGTCTGCTATTTTACCACTTTTTCTAAGAGCTCTTAGCATCGTGTAGTATTTTCCAAACTCATTTGACTCACTTGCCAAAGTTTGAAGATTTGTCTCAACCATCTCATACAAATCATCAGTTTTACTCTCCTCTATGAGAACTTCATTGTGATTCTCTTTTATCTCATCGGCATCTTCTATATCAAACATCTCTATGATTAAAGCTATAGCTTTGACTGTTGATGTTTGCATAGGCACTGCATACTCTTTTATCACATTTACATCCATATCTGAACAAACTTCTGTAAAACCTCTTATAAAGCTTCTTGTATTTGAACAAGCACGAGATAACTCATTTGTTATTTTCAAGTATGCTACTACACCTCTAAGATCTTTTGCTTCAGGGGTATAGAGTGCTAAAACTTTGATTATCTCATTGTCTATATCATCAGTTTTTTTACTTATATTTTTTATGTGATTTCTTGCATCGTTAAATTTTTCCTCATCACAATCTTGCAACGCTTCTAAAAGCAGTTCATTTGCCTTTAAAAGCCCTTGCCCTATATCTATAACTTTAGCTTTTATGTTATCAACGCTTTGTCTAAAATTTTGAATCATCCAAATCTCCCTGTTATATAATCTTCTGTTTGTTTCTCTTTAGGGTTTAAGAAGATGTTTTCAGTTTTATCAAACTCTACCAAATCCCCAAGATACATAAATGCAGTGTAGACACTGATGCGGCTTGCTTGTTGCATGTTGTGGGTAACTATGGCGATGCTCACATCTTTTTTTAGCTCTACTATAAGCTCCTCTATCGCAGCAGTTGAGATAGGGTCAAGTGCAGATGTTGGCTCATCAAAAAGCAAAATCTCAGGCTTTACAGCAACCGCACGAGCGATGCACAGACGCTGTTGTTGTCCACCTGATAGCCCCATAGCAGATTTGTTTAGTCTATCATGCACCTCTTTGTATAACGCTCCATCTTTTAGAGCTTGTTCAACTCTATCTGCTATCTCAGTTTTATTTTTTATCCCAGCTATCTTCAGTCCATAAGCGATGTTATCAAAGATGCTCATAGGAAATGGAGTAGGCTTTTGAAATATCATCCCAACTTTTTGGCGAAGATTGATAAAATCGTTCTCTTTTTTTATATCTAAGATATTCTCCATTTTACCACTATCTTCATTTAAAAGTTTTATCTTCCCATCATACTTGTTTCCAGGATATAGGTCGTGGATGCGATTCATACTTCTTAGAAGTGTTGATTTACCACAACCACTTGGACCTATAAGGGAAGTTATCTTGTTTTTTGCTATCTCCATATTTATATTTTTTAGAGATGGTGCAGATGCTCCAGCGTATGTAAATGAAAATTTTTCTATGCTCATTACCATGTATTAGTTCCTTATTTGTTTTTGTTTCTTGTTATAAATCTACCAGTTAAGTTGATGCATAAAACTAGTACAGTTAAGATAAACGATGCCGCCCAAGCTAGATCACGACTTGATTCTTCAGGCTCATTTGCCAAATCGTAGATGCTAACAGTAAGTGAAGGGAAACTTTGTGTCAAGTCCATTGTAAAATAGTTTGATGTCTCAGATGTAAAAAGCAGAGGTGCAGTTTCCCCTATAATTCTAGCAAATGCTAAAAGTATCCCTGTCATTATCCCAACTTTTGCAGCACGGATAACTATATCTATGATAACTTTATACTTTGAAGCACCAAGAGCGATGCCAGCTTCACGAAGCTCTTTTGGGACAAGTGAGAGCATATTGTCCGTTGTGTTTATGACAATTGGTAGCATCATGATAGCAAGTGACACAGCCCCTGCAAAACCGCTAGTTCCACCAGTTGGTATAACGATAATCGCATACACAAACGCACCTATGACGATAGATGGTGCAGACATCATGATGTCACTTAGATTTCTGATAGTGTTTGCGTATCTTCCACGACCATACTCTCTTAGGTATATACCAGCTACCATCCCAAGAGGGATGCCAACTAGTCCTGCGATTCCAGCCATGATAAACTGACCTATGATTAGGTTTCTAAGTCCACCATCTATGAGGTCGTTTAAAAATAAAGAGAAGTGAAACGAACCAAGCCCTTTTATAAAAAGTGTGATAAGTATCCACCCCAAAAATCCAAGCCCTATAAGAGCTGAGAGGGTTGATAGTGCTAGGATGATTTTATTTATGAGTAGTCTCATTATTTAGCCCCTTTTAAAAAGTATAGTTTCGCAAACGAGATAACTCCAAAACTGATAACAAAAAGTATGAGTGCAAGGTAAAAGAGTGAGCTCTCACCAAGACCACTAGCTTCACCGAAGTTGTTAGCCATCGCAACTGGTATCGAGATGGTAGGGTCGTTGATAGCTTGTGGAAGTGAGAAGATAGAGCCAATAAGAAACGCTACAGCCATAGTCTCACCAAGTGCGCGACCAAGTGCTAGGATGATAGAGCCGATAATTCCAACTTTTGAGTATGGAAATATAATATCTTTGATAACTTCAAACTTTGTAGCACCCATAGCGTAAGCTGACTCTTTTAAAACATCTGGAGTTGTGTTCATACTATCACGAGTGATTGCCGCCATAAATGGAAGTATCATGATGCCAAGAACTAGACCTGCTGTTAGAAGTGAGACCTGATACCCACCAACTAAATCAGCAACAATTGGTGCAAAATAGTAAAGCCCCCACATACCAAATATGATAGATGGGATAGCTGCTAAAAGCTCGATGGCAATTCCTACAGGATGAGATATATTTTTAGGAGCAATTTCAGCTAAAAATACCGCTATCCCCATAGCAATAGGAAGTGCAAAAGCTAGAGCTATAGCGGTGGTTAGAAGTGTACCAACTATTGGGATAAGACCGCCATATACAGTTTTTGTCTGAGAATCTTCCTCATCAAATAATATATCATCATCACCTGATTCATCAAGGAGCATATCATCATCTAAAAGTATCTCATCATTAGATGCAAAGTCCATATCATCAAGGTTTATCTCTACAGATGCAGGGGCTTTTTTAGCATCATCCAAAGGAACCTCTTCATTCCACCTTGCATCTGTAATAAAGTTAAAACCAAACTCATCTATAGCTGGTTTTGAAGCATTAAAGAGGGTGATAAATATCCCTATGAGTATCACAAAAACTAGTGAAGCACTAGAGAGTGAGATTTTTTGAAAGATTTTTTCCATATCGTAAAATCAACCTTATAAAGTAATAAGGGGATTTTATAAAATGACGATTACGGTTTGGTTACAAAATGATTTCATTGCTTTTTTACAGGATAAATCTTTAAATTTATAATTCTAAAGAAGTCAATTTTATTGTTTCAAAAGTTCTAAGAGTTTATGAGAATCAGAAAAATTTACTTTTGGAACACTTTGTGGAATACGAAAAGCTCATTATTTCATTATGTGTTTAAAAATTAAGAGGTTGTTGACTGTATTATCGGCTAAGTAGATAATGTTTAAAATGAGCCGACGAATTGCCTGCAGGGTAATTTATTGGCTTCTCAGATTTGTTATATTTATTTTTTAATAGTGACTTGCTTTGTACTGTCTATTTTTAAATTATTGTCTTTAAATAGATTTTTGATTTCTTTTAAACCAACCCCCAACGGTGGTAATTCAGCTTTTACTGATTGATTAGAAATCTCAATCTTACCACCAGAAATCACTATAGCAACAACTAATATTAATGCTAATCCTGAAAAACCAATATTGATTGGATTTACTCTATCCAATTCATCTATATATAAATCTTCTTCATTTGGAATGCTCATCATTCTTGCATAATTAGAGATAATTCTACTACCTTTTTGAATTGCCTCACTTTCAATAATTTCAACCAAATGAGCAATATTGTTTTTCGTCAATTCGTTAGGATTTATTCCTGACTTTTTTGCCATATCATATGCAAATGAATACATTGATATGAAGTGGTATTGAAAGTATGAAAACTCTCTCATAGATATTAATCCACTTTCTGTATTAAGTTTACAATGTATTATGTCATGATTTGCCATTTTTATATTCCTTTTTTAAATATAACGGTAATCGTGAGCAATAATTTTCCCGCTAGGGTAAATTATTGGTCTCCTCGTACTTGTTATATTTCTTTCTTTAAACAAACTGTAAATTCATTGATTTTAAGATTTATATTTTTAATTTATCTTCTAGATATTTGATTTTTTGTTCATAAATTGGCATAGTTGCCTCTATTGAATCAAATTCATCTTCGGTAAGATCTAGCAAAATAGCATTCCCTAATATTCTTCTATTTTCATCATATATATTTTTTGTTTCAAGTAGTTCCATTATATCTTGTATTTTAGTATTCTCTTTTTTTCTTGGCTCTATTTTCTCTTTTAATTTAGAAATCTTTTTATTATTTTCAATAATTAAAAGTTCCATTTCTTCTATTGACATATTCTCATTCATTTTTATAACTCCATTTTTAAATTTAGATAACTACTTGATGTATAACTATTTATTCAAGGGCACCTCTAAAATCCACCTTTACAGCAGCCTAAAAGTACTCACTTCATTTTTTTAACTTTTCTTGAGTTTTATTTCAA
>JAFGVR010000152.1 GCA_016937915.1 Campylobacterales bacterium
GTGGTCAAGTACATAAAGCCAATCTCTTATATTTTTCCCATCACCATAGATTGGGATTGGATTTCCTTTAAGAGCATTTCTTATAATAGTTGGGATTAGTTTTTCATCATGTTGTTTTGGTCCATAGTTGTTTGAACAATTTGTAATAACACAGTTTAGTCCAAATGTTTCTACATAAGCTCTTACAATCATATCACTAGATGCTTTACTTGCTGAGTATGGAGAGTTTGGAGCATAAGGTGTTTTTTCAGTGAAAAGGTCGCTTGGATCTTCTGTAAGTGTTCCATATACTTCATCTGTACTTATATGATGGAAACGACAATCTTGATACTCAGGTTTATAAGTAAATGGTTTTTCCATCCAATATTTTTTTGCTACATCTACAAGAGTATAAGTACCATTTACATTTGTTTGTACAAATACACCTGGGTTTTTGATAGAGTTATCTACATGACTTTCTGCTGCAAAGTGGATAACACCTCTTATATCATATTCACTAAAGATAAACTCTACAAGCTCACGATTGCAAATATCACCTTTGATAAATTTATATCTTGGATTTTCTTCGCATTCAGTGAGGTTTTCTAGGTTTCCTGCGTATGTTAATAAGTCTAAGTTTATAAGGTTGTAGTTTGGATATTTATCTAAAAAATATGGCACAAAATTTGAGCCTATAAATCCCGCTGTTCCTGTTAGTAGTATTGTTTTGTTATTGAACATTATTGATGCACCTTTTTATTGTTATCTCCACCAAACTCTTTTATCATATATCCAAACATTGCTAACAGCCCTATACTAGCCACTATAATCACTAAAGTACCCATTTTATAAATCCTCCAATTCATCTGTTTTTATTCTAATCTTATGTATTGTAACAAAACCTACAATAAGAAAACCAAAAAATAAAATAGTAGATACCCAAAATAAAATATCTATTTCATCTTTTTTATACAAACTCCCTAATGTTCCACCAAGAGTTATCAATAACGCTGATATTATGCTCAACCCAACTCTTAAAGAGTTCAAAGTTTCTTTTATTTTATCAATTTTAGCCACTATCTTCTCTCTTTAAGCCTTTTCAAACAATCATCCAATCCATCTTTCCAGTATGGTATCTCTATATTAAAGGTAGATTTTATCTTACTTTTGTTTAGAAGTGAATAATGTGGTCTCTTTGCTGGTGTTGGATATTGGTATGTTTCTATTGGATTTATTTTACAAGAGAGTTTTGCCATTTTCATAATCTCTTTTGCAAAGTCATACCAACTAAGTACACCTTCGTTTGAATAGTTATAAATTTCTGTTTTTTTATTATCTATTTTAGGGATTATTTCCAATACCGTTTTAGCTAAGTCTTTTGCATAAGTTGGAGTGCCTACTTGGTCAAATATTACACCTAAAGATTCTTTCTCTTTCCCTAAACGAAGCATGGTTTTTACAAAATTAGCTCCATAGTAGCTATAAACCCATGAAGTTCTTATGATGATAGAGTTTTTTAAGTTGTACTCCATCATAACTTTTTCACCATCTAGTTTTGTACTACCATAAACACTTTGAGGATTTGTAGTATCATCTTCGCTATATGGCTTGAAGTTTGTACCATCAAATACATAATCAGTTGATATATGGATAAGCTTTATACTAAACTCATTTGATAACATAGCTAGATTTTTAACTGCTAGATGATTTATCTTATCTGCAAGTTCTTGTTCACTCTCTGCTTTATCCACTGCTGTATATGCTGCACAGTTGATGATAGTATCGATGCTGTTTTGAGTCATATATCTTCTTATATCTTCTAGATTTGATATATCAAGCTCTTTTTTATCTGTAAAGTAAAACTTGTATGGATAGTTTGAAGAAAGTTCTCTTAGTTCACTTCCAACTTGTCCGTTTGAGCCAGTCACTAAAACATTATGCATAATAATCTACTCCAAACTCAAATAGATCGTTTGTACTTTTTAGTAGTGGTTGTTTTGTATCTTTTGGTGATAAATTTAATTCATCATGATTTAATATCCAGTTGATGTTTAAAGAGGGGTCATTAAATGCTATCCCTCTATCATTTTCTGGACTATAGTAGTTATCTACTTTATAAGCAAAGATAGTATCATCTTCAAGAACTACAAATCCATGAGCAAATCCTCTTGGGACTAACAGTTGTTTTTTATTTTCGCTACTTAGCTCAACTGCTACATGTTGTCCAAATGTTAGAGAGTTTTTTCGTATATCTACGGCTACATCAAGCACTCTTCCTTGTATCACTCTTACAAGCTTTGTTTGAGCTGCAGGGTGTAGTTGATAGTGAAGACCTCTTAGGACTCCTTTTGAGCTTTTTGATTCATTATCTTGGCAGAAGTTTATTTTATAGCCTAAAAACTCTTCAAGTTTATCTTGTCTAAAAGTCTCTACAAAATACCCTCTACTATCACCATGAACTGTTGGTTCTATGATGACTACATCATGTATTGAAGTTCTAGTAAAGTTCATTATAATACCTTTCTTGGGTAATTAGCTCTATTTATAAGATATTGACCATATTGATTTTTCTTGAGTGGTTCTGCAAGTTCAAGAAGTTTTTCTTTTGAGATATACCCCATCTCATAAGCTATCTCTTCTAAACAAGCTACTTTTAGACTTTGTCTATTTTCAATAGTTTGGATAAACTGGCTTGCTTCTAGTAAACTTTCATGAGTTCCAGTATCTAGCCATGCATATCCTCTACCCATAAGTTCAACTTTTAATCTATTTTCTTTTAGATACATCTCATTTAGAGTTGTGATCTCTAGTTCACCCCTATCAGATGGTTTTACCTCTTTGGCTTTTTTAACTACATCATTTGGGTAAAAGTAAAGACCTACAACTGCATAGTTTGATTTTGGTTTTTTTGGTTTTTCCTCTATAGAGATTACATCTCCATTATCATTAAACTCTGCTACACCATATCGCTCTGGGTCACTTACATAGTACCCAAATACTGTTGCGTTATTTTCTTTTACATTTGCTACTGATTGAGCAAGTAGTTTAGTTAATCCATGACCATAGAAGATATTATCTCCTAGAACTAAACAAGCATCATCACCGTCTAAAAACTCTTCACCAAGTATGAATGCTTGAGCAAGACCATCTGGAGATGGTTGCACTACATACTCTAGTCTCATCCCTAAATCACTTCCATCACCTAAAAGATTTATGAAGCTAGACTGATCTTGTGGAGTTGTGATGATAAGTACCTCTTTGATACCTGCTAACATAAGAACAGATAGTGGATAGTAAATCATAGGTTTATCATAGATAGGAACTAGTTGTTTACTTACACCTTTAGTGATAGGGTAAAGTCTTGTTCCTGAGCCCCCTGCTAATATTATACCTTTCATTTATTTTTCTCCTTTTTTATAAAATTTTTATACCACTTCACAAATCTCTCAATCCCAACTTCAAGTGAAGTATCTGGCTTGTATCCAAAGTCACTGATAAGGTCACTCACATCTGCATAAGTCGATACTACATCACCATCTTGCATATCCATAAAGTTTTTTGTAGCTTCTTTGCCTATAGCTTTTTCTAATGTCTTTATAAAGTCTAGCAGTTGTACTGGTGAGTTATTTCCAATATTGTAGATTCTATATGGGGCAGTAGAAACTTGCGGTGGCAAGTTTTCAGTGGTTAGGTTATAGTTGTTAGGATTTAGTGGTTGAGCTGGATTATCTATCACTTTGATGATGCCATCTACTATATCACCTACATAAGTAAAGTCTCTACTCATATTTCCATGATTAAATACTTTTATAGGTCTGTCGTTGAATATAGCATCTGTAAAAAGCATAGGAGCCATATCTGGTCGTCCCCACTCTCCATATACAGTAAAAAATCGAAGTCCGATACAACTGATACCATAAAGGTGAGCATAAGTATGAGCCATCATCTCATTGCTCTTTTTAGTGGCAGCATAAAGACTTACTGGATGGTCTGTATGGTCACTAGTTTTAAATGGTTGTGATTTGTTTAGTCCATATACAGAACTACTACTTGCATACGATAGATTTTTTACACCATAGTTTCTACAAGCTTCTAAGATATTCATAAATCCTACTACATTTGACTGGATATATGCATGTGGATTTTCTATAGAGTATCTTACACCTGCTTGAGCTGCTAGATTACATACTGCATCAAACTTCTCTGTTTCAAAAAGTTTATTTATAGTTTGACTATCTTCTAGGTTTGCTTTTATGAATTTATGGTTTGGATAAGTTCTTGAAGTTACTAACTCATTGTCTTTTAACTCATCTTTATCTACACCAAGTTCATTTAATCTTGCATATTTTAGGTTTACATCATAGTAGTCATTTATATTATCAAGTCCTACTACTTCATCACCTCTCTCAAGAAGTTTTTTAGCTAGATGATAACCTATAAATCCTGCTATTCCTGTGACTAGTATCTTCAAATCTTTTTCCTTCTATAATCTACTGCACTATTTAGAACTCTTCTTATAATTATTTCACTTTCATGAACTGTGTAAAATATTAGATACGCATCTACAATATATACTCTACAATCGTGATATACTTTTTTATGTTTACACTCTATCCCTATATATGGTGAGGATTTAAGTATTTCGATTTTTGATTTCAAAAAATCTACATAAGCTAATGCTCTATTAATACTATCTTTTGAAATATATTGAATAATAGAATCTAAATCTAGTATTGATTGTTCTGAATATTTAATTTGCATATTTTGCTTTTAACTCTGCAAATATTTGATCATGTGTTTTATCACTTACACCAGACTTCATACCAATTTCAATTTCATCGTTTAAGTGTGACAAATCATCCGTATCGATTCTTGGCATGATAACCACTTCAACATCTTCATAATCAAAATAATCAGGCAATGTGATATTTAATACACCATTATTAACTTTTGCGAACTCTCTAATTGCTGTCATTTTAAATCCTCCAAGCTATCTATTTTTTTTCATTTTAAGTAATGTAAACAAACTTACAACTACTTCAAGAATCACTATTAAATATATCTCTAGTATAGACTTTATCTTTTACATCGATGATACTATCACTTAGTCTATTAGCTACTATGACATCACTTATAGTTTTAAATTCATTGAGGTCTTTTATCACTCTTGAGTTGAAGAAGTTTTCTTCATGACAAGCTGGCTCATATATAACTACTTCTATCCCTTTTGCTTTGATGCGTTTCATTATCCCTTGTATTGCACTACTTCTAAAGTTATCACTTCCTGATTTCATCACAAGTCTATAGATTCCTACTATCTTAGGACCTCTTTTGATGATGCTATCAGCTATGAAATCTTTTCTAGTACTATTTGCTTTTACAATTGCTTCTATCATATTTGATGGTACATCTTTATAGTTTGCTAAGAGTTGTTTTGTATCTTTTGGTAAGCAGTACCCACCATATCCAAAAGATGGATTGTTATAGTGTGTACCTATCCTTGGGTCTAGCCCTACACCTTTGTTTGATGATTTGTTCTGCGTTTAGTCCATGAGACTCTGCATAACTATCAAGTTCATTAAAGTATGCTACCCTCATAGCAAAGTAAGTGTTTGCAAAAAGTTTTATAGCCTCAGCTTCAGTTGAGTCGGTAAAAAGTATATCTATATCTTTTTTGATAGCACCTTTTGCTAAGAGGTTTGCAAAAGTTGTAGCACGCTCTGATCTCTCACCAACTATGATTCTACTAGGGTATAGATTATCAAAAAGAGCTTTCCCCTCTCTTAGAAACTCTGGAGAGAAGATTATATTTTTAGTATTAAACTTTTCATTTAAAGATTTTGTATAACCCACAGGTATAGTTGACTTTATCACCATAGTTGTATCTGGATTTATACTTAGCACATCTTGCACTACAAATTCTATGCTTTTAGTGTTAAAGTAATTTGTTTCAGGGTCATAGTCAGTTGGAGTTGCAATGATCACATAGTCGGCATCTTTGTAAGCTTCCTCTTTATCCAGAGTAGCAGTGAAATTTAGATCATTTTTTAGCAAGTACTCCTCTATCTCTACATCTTCTATAGGTGATTTTCTATTTTTAAGCATCTCCACTTTTTCTGGGATGATATCTAGTGCTACCACTTCATTATGCTGAGCTAAAAGTAGGCCATTTGAAAGTCCTACATACCCTGTTCCTGCTATTGCTATCTTCATATCTTCCACTACTCCTTACTTACTATACCCATCAGGATTATTACTCTGCCATCTCCAGCTATCAATACACATCTGTTCTAACTCTCTTTTAGCTTCCCATCCAAGTATCTCTTTAGCATAACTTGGATCTGCGTAACATTTTGCTATATCTCCAGCTCTTCTATCTACTAGCTTATATGGTACATCTTTACCACTTGCTTTTTCGTATGCTTTTACAACATCAAGCACTGAGTAGCCTGTACCAGTGCCTAAGTTTGTGATGAGTGGTTTTTTCATGGTTGATTGTTTGTTTAGGTACTCTATCGCTTTTACATGAGCGTCTGCTAAGTCCACTACATGGATGTAGTCTCTCACTCCTGTACCATCGTGTGTATCATAGTCACTTCCAAATACACTTAGATATTCTCTTTTACCAACTGCTACTTGAGAGATGAAGGGCATAAGGTTATTTGGTATCCCATTTGGGTCTTCCCCTATTGTACCACTCTCATGAGCTCCTACAGGGTTGAAGTATCTAAGGATTACTATCTTAAAAGAGTTATCACTTATATACAGATCCTCTAAAATCCTCTCTATCATATATTTACTAGTCCCATAAGGGTTTGTAGTACCACCCGTTGGAAAATTCTCCACTATAGGGGTAGTAGCAGGATCTCCATAAACTGTAGCAGATGAGCTAAATACTATCTTTTTACACTCAAACTCTCTCATCACTTCAAGTAGTCTTAGAGTTCCAACTACATTATTATCGTAGTATTCTAGTGGTTTTGCTACACTCTCACCAACAGCTTTTAGCCCTGCGAAGTGGATAACTGAGTCTATAGTGTAACTTGAAAACACCTCTTTTAGTTTAGCTTCATCTCTTATATCACCATCTACGAAAATCACCTCTTTGCCGATGATCTTAGAGACACGGTTTAATGATTCTTTTGATGAGTTTGACAAGTTATCATACACAACAAAGCCATAACCAGAAGCAGCAAGCTCTACTAAAGTATGACTTCCTATGTACCCAGCTCCACCAGTTACAAGTATTTTTTTATCCACATTTTCCCCTACAGTTGCCAAAAAAAGTCAGGAATTATAGTTGATTTACACTTTGACCCAACTTACGAAGGTATATTTTGTTTTTTAAAAATCATCTATAAACCTCCACTAGCTCCAAAAAACCACTTACATAATGGGCAAAAAAAATCATAAATTTTATATCATTTTGTTCAAAACCGTTTTCTTTATTTAAAAGTTCTAAAACACCTATAATCTCTCTAGTGGAGTTATACACTGGAACAGCTGCTATATTTTTTGTCATATATCCTGTTTTTTTATCCACTTCAGATAAAAAGTTTGGATCACTATATGGGTCATTTGTAAAAAAAGGCTCACCTTGTTTTATCACATAACCCACTATCCCTTTATCACAAGGGACTATTATCCTATCTGTCCCATCAGCTATAGTTGTCCAAACCTCTTGCTTTTTAACATCCCTGATAAATATAGAACATCTATCTGCCTCAACAACAAATTTCGCATACTTAGATATAAGTGGAAGCCCATCTTCAAGCGATTTTTTATTTAAAAGTTCTCTTCCAAACTCCACTAGCATCGAGTTTAAATGTTTACTTTTCAAAATAAACCTTTATTTTTTATTCAGCCAATTATAGTATAAATCGATAAAAAAGGGATATATGAAAACAGATCTTGATAGAGGCATCATCTTTATGCTCGCATCTGCACTTATCTCTGCTTTAAATGGGGCAGTGACTAAGATACTAGCAGATGATATGAGTGCTTTGGAGATTGTATTTTTTAGAAACCTCATAGGGATAGCTCTAATATTTTATGCACTAAAACACACCCCACCAACCCTTAGTGGTGGAAAGTTGCATCTGCTCATCACTAGAGGGGTATTAGGATTTTTGGCAATGATACTCTTCTTTTACACCATCACAACCATCCAACTAGGTGAGGCGATAACCCTAAACAAAACCTCACCCTTATTTGTCTCCATCATAGCGTTTTATCTTTTAGGTGAGCATCTAAACAAAAAAACCATATTAGCCCTTTTAGTAGGGTTTTTAGGGGTAGTATTTATAACCAAACCTTTTGGTATGAGTCTATCTTATGAGCATCTGCTAGGAGTTCTTGGTGGATTTTTTGCAGCATCTGCTTATGCTACTATCAAAAAGATAAAAGATATATACGATTCAAGGGTGATAGTGTTGTCATTTGTAGTTGTTGGTAGCATCATCCCAGCTATCTTGTTTTTGGTAGCTCCCCACATACAACCCCCTGCAAATCTCGCTTTTTTATTTCCAGAGTTTGTGTATCCCTTTAGTTTAAAAGTGTGGATGCTCATAATCTTTATGGCGTTTATCTCAACACTCTCTCAGTGGCTTTTGACAAAAGCTTACAGTTTTTCAAACGCATCTATCATAGGGGTTATCAGCTATACAAACATCCCATTTGCCATAGGTTTTGGATACGCTTTGGGGGATGCATTTCCAGACAACTACACACTTTTTGGGATTTTACTGATAGTTTTAGGGGGTGTTTTAGTTAGCAAATCTAAATAGTTTTAATGTTAACATTAGCCTTTACAATTATACGATGGAAATAAAATGGACAATAAAATTTTAATCATAGGTGCAGGGGGTGCTGGTTTAACTGCTGCACTTTGGGCAAAAGATGCTGGATGTGATGTAGTGGTTGTGACAAAAGAGTACCCAACAAGGAGTCAAACTTGTATGGCTCAAGGGGGGATAAACGCATCTTTTAGTGATAACGACACAGTAGAGTCACACATCCAAAACACTCTAAAATCGGCTCATGGTCTAGCAGATGAAGATGCAGTAGAGCTTCTTTGTAAAAACGCTTTAGATGCCATAGAGTGGCTAGATGAGGTAGGTGTATGTTTTTCAAGAACAGAGGATGCAAAGATAGCTCAGAGAAAACTAGGTGGTGCTAGTGCAGCTCGTGCTTGTTACGCTCAGGACTACACGGGGCTAAAGATACTTCACACCCTTTATGATAGATGCTTAGCATCTGAGATAGAGCTTTTAAATGAGAGATACCTTTTAGAGCTTATAGTTGAAGATGCAGTGGTAAAAGGGGCTTTGTTTTTAAACATAAAAACTAGTGAAGTGGAGATCATAAAAGCATCGGCTGTCGTTTTAGCTACTGGTGGTTACGCTGGGCTTTATGGCAAACACTCCACAAACTCTAAAGCATCAACAGGTGATGGGATAGCTGTAGCACTTAGAGCTGGGGCTAGAGTTAGTGATATGGAGTTTGTACAATTTCACCCAACTGCACTTAAAAATTCATCAGTTCTTATCTCAGAGAGTGCTAGAGGTGCCGGTGGGCATCTGCTAAACTCAAAAGGTGAGAGGTTTGTTGATGAGCTTTTGCCTCGTGATGAAGTTGCAAGAGCAATAGATAATGAGATGCAAAAAGGGGAAGATATATACCTTGACATAAGACACCTTGGTGAGAAGTTTATAGATGAAAATCTGCCTCAAGAGAGAAAACTTGCAAAACTTTATGAAAATATCGATCCACTAGATAGCATCATCCCCATAAAACCAGCTGCTCACTACACTATGGGTGGGATAGAAGTTGATGCAAACTCAAGCACTAACATAGCTGGACTTTTTGCAGTTGGTGAGTGTGCTAACCATAGAGTCCATGGTGCAAACCGCCTTGGTGGAAACTCCCTTTTAGAACTTGTGGTATTTGGAAAAGAGGTTGGGATAAGCTCATCATCTTATGCAAAAAACAACCCATCTAGTGAGATAAAAGAGATGCCAAAACCAAAAGAGGTAAAAATTGGTTATGAGGTAAATTTTTATGAGATAAAAGATGAGTTAGAAGATATTTTTTATAAAAATGTTGGCATCTCAAAAGATGCTACTTCACTAAAAGAAGCTCTAAAAAAAGTGGA
>JAFGVR010000153.1 GCA_016937915.1 Campylobacterales bacterium
GAAGCAAATATCAACTTTTCAACACAGCACTCAAGACTTACAAAACAAAATGAGATAGTTTTAGGATTTGATAGTTTAGGACTTGGAACAGTACAAATCAATAGAATACTGCATGATCGAAAATAGAATTGAATGTTTAAAAATTTTGATGATTTTTATACCAGACTTAACAAAGAGATATGGACATAAATGTGTCTATGAGTATAGGTAAACTTACAAAAAAATGATTTTTTTAAATTTGTTACATAAATACACATAAAAATTATAAAATAAATTATTAGTGTTTATATTTGTAACACTCGGTAAAATAGTTATATTTATTTCGTTATAATCCTTGGAAATTTAAAAACAGGATTAAAATATGGCATTTTTAGATGACTATAAAGCACATACTGATGAGAGAGCTGCTCTTGGTGTACCACCATTAGCATTGACTGCTGAGCAAGTTGCACAGTTAGTAGAACTATTAAAAGCTTCACCAATCGCAGAGCAAGATTATGCACTTGACCTATTTGAGAACAGAATCCCTGCGGGTGTTGATGATGCTGCTTATGTAAAAGCTGCATTCTTAAACGATATCGTTCAAGGAAAAGTAAGCTGTGATGCTATAGATGCTGTAAAAGCTTGTCAAATTCTTGGAAAAATGCTTGGTGGATTTAATGTTGGTCCATTAGTAGATGCATTAAAACTTGGTGGTGAAGTTGCTGATGCAGCTGCTGAAGAGTTAAAAAATACTATATTAGTTTATGATGCATTCAATGATGTAAAAGCTATGATGGATGCTGGAGATGCTAAAGCTAAAGAGATAGTAGAATCTTGGGCAAATGGTGAGTGGTTCACAAACAGACCAGCACTAGCAGAAGAGATAACTGTAACTGTTTACAAAATCCCTGGTGAGACAAATACAGATGACCTTTCACCTGCATCAGAGGCTTTTACTCGTGCAGATATCCCACTACACGCTAACTCAATGTTACAATCAAGAATGGAAAATCCACTTGAAACTATGGCTAGTTTAAAAGAAAAAGGTCATCCTTTAGCTTATGTTGGTGATGTTGTAGGTACTGGTAGTTCAAGAAAATCTGGTATCAACTCTGTTCAGTGGCACATGGGTGAAGATATCCCAGGTATCCCTAACAAAAGAACTGCAGGTGTAGTTATCGGTTCTATCATCGCTCCAATTTTCTTCAACACTGCAGAAGATAGTGGTTGTTTACCAATCAAAGCTCCAGTTGATGCTTTAGAGACTGGTGATGTTATCACTGTTAAGCCATTTGCTGGTGAGATAGTAAAAGATGGTGCTGTTGTTTCAACATTTGAGATATCTCCAAACACTCTTCCAGATGAGATGAGAGCAGGTGGTCGTATCCCACTAATCATCGGTAAAGGTTTAACTGCTAAAGCTAGAGCTGCTTTAGGTATGGGTGCATCTGAATTATTTATGGCTCCTGCACAACCAGCTGATAATGGTAAAGGTTACACTTTAGCACAAAAAATGGTTGGTAAAGCTTGTGGAATAGCTGGTGTTAAACCAGGTGTTTACTGTGAGCCAGTTGCAACAACTGTTGGTAGCCAAGATACAACTGGACCTATGACAAGAGATGAGATAAAAGAGCTTGCAGCATTAAGCTTCGGTGCTGATATGACTATGCAGTCTTTCTGTCACACTGCTGCGTATCCAAAACCAGCTGACATCAAGTTACAACACACTTTACCAGAGTTCTGGACTAGCAGAAAAGGTTTCATCCTTCGCCCGGGTGATGGTGTTGTCCACTCATGGTTGAACAGACTTTGTCTTCCGGACACTGTAGGTACTGGTGGAGATAGCCATACTCGTTTCCCAATCGGTATCTCTTTCCCAGCAGGTTCTGGTCTTGTTGCATTTGCTGGTGTTACAGGTATGATGCCACTTACTATGCCAGAGTCTGTTCTTGTTAGATTTAAAGGTGAGATGCAACCAGGTATCACTCTTCGTGACCTTGTAAATGCTATCCCATACTACGCTATCAAACAAGGGTTATTAACTGTTGAGAAAAAAGGTAAGAAAAACATCTTCGATGGTAAAGTTTTAGAGATCGAAGGTTTAGAAAACCTAAAATGTGAACAAGCTTTTGAGCTTTCTGATGCATCTGCTGAGAGAAGTGCTGCTGCTTGTACAGTTAAACTTAACAAAGAGCCAATCATAGAGTACCTAGAGTCTAACATAGTTCTAATCGATGAGTTAATCGCTCAAGGTTATGAAGATAAAGCTACACTTGCAAGAAGACGCGACAAGATGAAAGATTGGTTAGCTAATCCAGAGTTACTTGTAGCTGACGCTGACGCTGAGTACGCTGCTACTATCGAGATAGATCTAAACGAGATTACTGAGCCGATTTTAGCTTGTCCAAACGATCCAGATGATGTTAAGACTCTTTCAGAAGTTCACGCAGCTGGTTTGAAAACTGATATAGATGAAGTGTTTGTTGGTTCTTGTATGACAAACATCGGTTTATTTAGAGCTTTAGGTGAGATCTTAAAAGGTGAGGGTCAAGTTAAATCTAAACTATGGGTATGTCCTCCAACAAAAATGGATGAGAAACAACTTATAGAAGAGGGTTACTACTCGATTTTTGGTATGGCAGGAGCTAGAACTGAGATCCCTGGATGTTCATTATGTATGGGTAACCAAGCACAAGTTGCTCAAAACGCTTATGTATTCTCAACATCTACTCGTAACTTCGATAACCGTTTAGGTAAAGGAAGTCAAGTTTATCTAGGTTCTGCTGAACTTGCTGCTGTTACTGCACTTAAAGGTAAACTTCCAACTAAAGAGGAGTACTTAGAGGTAGCTTCAAGCAAAATCACTCCTGCGATGAATGAGAGAGTTTACAAATACCTTAACTTCAACAAAGTTTCTAAAGAGGAACTTGAGGCTATGGTTAAATAGTCAACTCCCCCTATCTATCCACAAATCGTGGATAGATAAATTTTTAATCCCTTATAATATCAAAATTAGGGTCATAAACGGGGTTAAATGTTCCCATTTTCAACTCTATATCTTGTTGTTGATTTGAAAAAATTATCTTCACTTCATTTTCAAACTCATCTTTATAACTTATAGATTTTATTTTTTCATCTTCTGTTATTATCACAAATTTTGTATCTTTAAAAGATGTTATATATCTATCTTTTTCAACTATTTTTGCGTTTTGAAGCATCTTAAA
>JAFGVR010000154.1 GCA_016937915.1 Campylobacterales bacterium
ATTAGGTCTTTATTTCTATCTACTATATATATGAAACCATCTTCGTCAACTTTTGCTAAATCACCTGTTCTTAGCCAACCATTTATTATAGTCTCATTTGTTGCATCTGGGTTATTATAATAACCTTGCATCACACAATCACCTTTTACAATGATCTCACCTATCTCACCAACTTCAACTTCCATAAGTTCATCATCTACTATCTTGACCTCATAACCATCTAAAGGGAGACCTACACTTAAAACTTTTTGTTTTGTTAAAGTATTTATAGAAACAGCGGGGGAGCATTCACTAAGTCCATACCCCTCAAGCATCACACTTTTTTTAAATTTTTTTTGAAAGTCACTTAACACTTTTTGGCTTAGTGGTGCAGAACCACTTACAAATACCCTTATTGAGTTGAACCACATAAAGTACCATGGTATTTTTGCTTTGTTTAGTGCGTTATATATTTGAGGTGCACCTAAAAATACAGTAACCCTTTTTAGAAGTGTTTGTTTTAGCACCTCAGAAAATGGAAATATAGATTTTACTATCACGATAGAAGCGTTATTATAGATAGGTAGTAAAATCATTATCGATAGAGTAAAAGAGTGAAACATTGGAAGATATACGATGCATCTATCTTTTGGTGTTACTTTTATTCGATGTGATCCTGTTATACAGTTTGAGAGTATATTTCTATAGCTAAGCATTGCCCCTTTTGGATGCCCTGTTGTGCCTGATGTATATATTATCACAGCTGTATCATCCAAACTAGGAGAATGTGAAAATTTTTCATCTATATGTATAGTGTTTAAAATCTCATCAAAACAAAAATTATTTTCATCTAAGTTATCTCTTTGTTCACTCCAAATAATCTTTTGAACTTCTGTTTTATTAGATATCTCAAAAAGCTCTTTTTCAAAACTTTTTGCAGTTATCAAAATCTTTGCTTTACAATCATTGATAATATATTCAAGCTCATCTTTTTTCAAAAAGTTATTTATAGGAACTGCGATGGCACCTAGCTTTGTGATGGCAAAAAGAGCTATTATAAAGTACTCGCTATTTGGCATTACCATAGCTATCTTATCACCATGTTTGATACCGCTTATCTCTAAAAATCTTGCAAATTTATCTACACTCTCTTGAAGTTGTTTATTTGTAATTTTTGATTCTGATGTCAATAAAACTGTTTTATTTTTATTCTCTTTAGTATTTTTTTCTAAGAGTTCATAAAAATTGTTATATCTATAATCAAGTTGCATTAAAATGCAGTCCTATAACCAACAGATACTAGATGTGCAGATGCACCATCAAATGTACCATTTATTGCACCACTATCATCTACTGCACTTCTTGATTCTTTTTTGTCATAAAGGTACCCAAAACCTATACTAGAATCGTTATCAAGTTTGTAATCAAATCCAAAAGAGTAAAGTTTTGCATCTGAATCAGGAAGTTCAAATCCTATCGTTGCATCTGGAGTTGGATTTTCATCTATTGCAAAACCTGCCATAAGTGTCAGTTTATCGTTGTATTTATGAGTTATACCGATTCTAAATGCATCAGTATCTTTCCAGTTTTTGCTTTTAGGGTTGTCAAAAACACTTATTAGTATTGGATTTGGGATAGCATTATCGTACTCAAAATCAAGTTCTTTATATTTTGACCAATAAGTTCTATCATACTCTAACTCTAAAGTAGTTTTTTCAAAATCGTAACTATAAGCTAAAGATGCAACAGCTGGTAATGGTACACTTACGCTTGTTCCACCATTGTAAGATAAAGCACCGTTATAGTAAAGTTTTGCATCACCTTCTTCTTTTAAGTCAATGTTTGATCTATAAGTTAAAGCAAGGTTTGATTTGTTATCTGGTTTATAACTTAGTGCTAAGTTGTATCCAAACTCTATAGTGTCACCCTCCATCTCTCTTTTTATTTGTGCATAAGTGCTTGGTGCTATAGGTACAGTCCCATCACTTTTAACAACACCATCACTATATATAGCTCTTAAACCACCAGCTACAGAAAAATTATCTGATACTTTATAAGCTATAGTAGGATTAAACTCAACTATTCTTAGTGTAAACTCTTGGGCAAAAGTTTTTGCATAAGGTGAATCCCATCTTTTAGAAAGACCGCCTGGAGCTGTTATAGAAAAACCGTATCTGATACCGTCATAATCTTTAGATGATAAAAACATAGTTGGTATCAACTTATTTTCTTTTTTAGAAGAGCTGTTTTTTGCTACTGTTATGGCATCTGTATATTCTATGCTTGATAGATGTATATACATAGCTGATAGCTCAGCTTGTAGTTTGTCATCATTAAATACCATATTTGCAGGGTTAAAGTAAGATGCATCTGCACCATTTGAGTTTGCTACATACGCACCTGCTAGTGCTACTGAATGTGATGATTGTTCTGGTATTCTCCAGCCACTTGCAAATAATACAGAGCTAGAAAGGACAGTCATTGCCGCAGTTTTTAAAATTTGATTTTTCATAGTGATAACATCCTCATTATTTATTTTTATATTCTATCTCAAAATAATTGAAACTCTTACATACAATTATGCAATATATTGATTCAAAATTTTAGTTAACTCTTTGATATCAATTGGTTTAGCTAAGTAGTTATCAAAACCTTGTTTGATATATTTTTCTCTATCTCCACTTACCGCATTTGCGGTTAAAGCTACTATAGGTGTAGGATTGATGTTGAGTTTTTTTTCATACTCTTTTATGGCAAGCATAGCTTCTGTACCATTTTTATTTGGCATATTTATATCCATGAGAACTATATCAAATGTATCTTTTTGAAACATCTCTTCTACCTCTAAGCCATCTTGAGCGATAACTACTGAGTGAATATTCAACTCTTCAAGTATTAGTTTTATAAGCAGTTGATTTGCTGCATTGTCTTCTGCAATCAATACTTTTTTATTTTCAAAGATACAATCTTCTTGCTCTTGGGTATCTAAAATACTCTCTTTTAAAACAACCATTTTTATATCAAAGCTAAATACACTTCCTTTATCTAGTTCACTCTCTATTTTTAGTTCAGAATCAAAAAGTTTTAAAAGTTTAGTAACTATAGCTAACCCTAAACCTGAACCGCCATATTTTCTAGTAGTGGAACTATCAGCTTGAGTAAATACTTCTGTAATCTTTTTTATATTCTCTTTAGCTATACCTATACCTTCATCTTTTATTTCACAATGTAGAGATGAGTTTTGTTTGTTGAAAGATATATTTAACTCTATATTTTTATCTGAAGGTGTAAATTTTATAGCATTTGAAAGTAAGTTTGAGATTATCTGTTTGATTCTCAAAATATCATGACTTAGAGTTTGTGGCATATCTTTTGAGATATTGAACTTAAAATTTAAGTTTTTCTCATTTGCATTTGGTTTGAACAATTGATATAAAGATTCAAACTCATCTTTTGGATTAAATGGTATCGCTTCTAATGTAAATTTTCCAGATTCTATTTTAGAGATATCTAAAATATCATTGATTATATTTGTTAACACTTTTGATGAATCATTAACAGTGTTTAAGTATTTTACCTTTTTTGGGTCTTTTTCAGTTCTTAATAGAATCTGAACAAATCCTATAATAGCATTAAGTGGAGTCCTTATCTCATGTGACATCACAGATAAAAATTCAGATTTTGCTTTGTTAGCTATATTCGCTTCTTGAACTTTATTTTTGAGTTCACTAATTAAGTCTTGTTTTTCATAAGCAAGTATGATATTAGTATATGTGTTGTTTGCAATTTTTTTTGACATAAGTATTACAACAATCATATACAATGAAGCAGATGCAGCTAAGATATTATAAGCTTTACTATCACCTAGATAAAGTACATAGATAAATGGTATAAGTGTTAGTAAAATATAAACATAAAACATCTCGATTCTTGATGATAAACTAACAGCCGACCCAGAGATTAAACCACCGATAAGTAAAAGCATTATCATCTGATACTCCACACCTAAATCTACCACCATAATGGCTCCACTTCCCCATATCAAAGCAGTTAGCGAAGTTAGAATAAAAAATGACCAATAAAATATGAAAAAATTGTTTTGAGTTATTTTCGTTTTTTTGTAGATATATAGTAGTGAGCCTCTTGACAATAAAGTCACTAGATTTGCAATAAACCAAATGTTTAAAGCATCTAGTGAGACCATATCATAATAAGCGTAGTATATAATTGATGATAAAGCAAAAAGAGAAGCAAGTGCAATTATCAGGTTTTCATATAAATAATCTAATCGTTTTATTTCAACTTTAAAATTTTTATGTTCTTGCAAAATAAAGTTCCTAAGATTTTAAAATAGTTTCAATTATTACATAATCTTTATTAATTATAAGATTTCTTGTTTTACCTCTGCACTATTTTACACTTTTTACATATTGCTACTAATATGCAAATAATTCAAAGACAAGTGTAACTAAACAACTTGATTATGAATCAGGAAAAATCATTGCAAACAAGTTATATCAAAGTAACTAGATTTCAATAAGGGCACCTCTAAAATCCACCTTTACAGCAGCCTAAAAGTACTCACTTCATTTTTTTAACTTTTCTTGAGTTTTATTTCAAG
>JAFGVR010000016.1 GCA_016937915.1 Campylobacterales bacterium
ACACCTACTAAAAATATCTTAACCCCACTAACTTTTCTAGTTTGCACTAATGTCAAAGACTCAAAAAGCTCATCTAAAGTGCCATAACCACCTGGGAACATTACATAAGCCATAGAGTATTTTACAAGCATCACTTTTCTTGAAAAAAAGTAATCAAAACTAAGCTCTTTTGTTGTATATTCATTTGCTATTTGCTCCATCGGTAAATCTATATTTAAACCAACGGACTCAACTTTATCAGCATAATCATAAGCACCTCTATTTGCAGCTTCCATTATCCCTGGCCCACCACCAGTCATAACATTAAAGCCCCTTTTTGCAAGGATATTTCCAAGCTTTTGTGCTTGCTTATAGTATGGATCATCCTCTCTTGTTCTTGCACTTCCAAATACAGTTACACTTGGACCTATCTCACCAAGTTCATCAAACCCTTTAACAAAATCAGCCAAGATTCTAAAAACACTCCAAACATCTCCAGATTTAATCTCTTTAGCATATTTTTTCGTTAAATCCTCTGGTTTAACATCTGTCTTTCTTCTTTTAAAATTTAATTTTTTCACACCTAATCCCTTAATTTTTCAAGTCTTTCTCTTTTTGTCCCTATCTTTGTTATCTGAACACCAAAGTTACCATCTACTATAACAACCTCACCTAATGCTATAACATTATTATCAACTAAAACCTCTAAAGGATCATTTGCAAGTTGATTTAATTCTATAACAGAACCAATATCCATATTTAGAACATCTTTTAAAAGCATCTTCTTCTTGCCTATCCTTACCTTTACAGGTAATTTAACATCCATAATCAAAGATATATTATTCATCTCTTCATTATTTAATAAAACATTACTAGCAGAACTAACAGGAATAGAAAAACTATCTTCACCACTTTGGGCACTTGGAGGTGGACCAAAAAGTGCATTTTGTAACCTCTCATCAATAACAAAAGATAAGATAGAATTTATTCCGTCCAATTCAAAATTGTAAACATACATTTTACTATAAGACTCTAAACTTATATCTTCATCAGAATCTACAAATTCTATATCATCGACACTAAATGATAATACAGGTATCTCTTTTTGACCAGAAAGTGTATTTGAGATAGCACCAAAAATATTTGATATTATCTCTTTAGTACCATCTAACTCTTCATCACCAACATCTTCTCTATCACTAGCCTCTTCACCAACCATCATATCAGCCAAAGATGCAGATAATCTTGGTGGTATAGCTACCATAGCCTCAGCATCTACATCACCGCTAACTTTAATTTTTATTAAAACTATTGGCGGAACTATGTTTGAGATTATGCTTAACTCTTGTTCCTCTTTTAGTGTCAAGGATGGAGCAACACCTACAAGTGCTTCTAAAGTAGCAACAGTTTCATCTTCAAATAGTTTTATAAATCCACTCATAATTTATCAATCCTCATCATCAAAATCATCTTCATCTTCATCTATAATCTCTTTAACACTAGATACTTTTTCTTGTCTAAGTGCTTCAAAATTCTCAAGTGCACGCTTAACCGCATCTTTTTCTGTATCAATTATCTCCGTTATCTGTATAGATTTTCTAAACCTTCTAAGACCTATCTTACCACGAAATCTCTCTTTTGAATCAACACTAACTGTAACTATATCATCAGCTGGACTAGAGAGTCTTATAACATCACCAAGTTTTAAACCCAAAATATCTTCAAGTGAAAGTTCAGCGCTACCAATATCAGCTTCAACGGTAACTTTCGCACCACCAAGTAAGATCTGAAGTTCTGTATTTCTACTTTTTTTTGAACTTGTTTCATTTAACATCAAATCCCTAGAAGCCAATTTTGGAAGAATTGGCTCTAACGAAATAACAGGATAACAAATATTCATCATACCTGAACTGTGACCGATTATTATCTCCATAACAACCATAACAACAATCTCATTTTGAGCAACAATTTGGACGACATTTGGGCTTGATTCTTTTGATTCTATAGCTGGATATACTTCCATAACAGGTCCCCAAGCCTCTTTTAGAGTACCCATCATTACACGCAAAATAGTCTCAAAAAGACTAAGCTCTATATCTGAAAATTCCCTTCCACTATCATAAGGTTCTCCCTTACCACCAAGCAAACGATCAAGCATAGGAAAAGCGATAGATGGATTTATCTCTATAACTCCACTACCTTCTAAAGGCTTAATTGAGAAAACATTAAAACTTGTAGGATTTGGAAGTGACATCAAAAATTCACCATATGTCATCTGATCAACTGAATGAAGCTGGATTTCAACAATAGAACGCATAATAGAGGATATCTGAGATGCCAAAGACCTAGCCATTTTATCATGAACACCACGGAATGCTCTTAACTGCTCTTTTGAAACTCTATTTGGTCGCTTAAAATCATAAAGCGTAACCTGTCTTTGGTGTTGTGAACCTAATGTTTCATCACTACCTTCAAGGGCGTCTTCACCTTCATCATCAACGACATCTAAAAGAGCATCTATCTCATCTTGCGAAAGTATATCTGCCATACTATACCCCTACACTGTCTCTTATATTTTTTATAACAGATTTATGAATCTGTGAAATCCTAGATTCTGTAATATCTAAAATCTCACTTATCTCTTTTAAAGTGAGCTCTTCAAAATAGTAAAGTTGAATAATCATCTGTTCGCGTTCTTTATAAGTAGATAAAACTTGTTGAATTTTATCTATTAAATCATCTTTTTCAATTTTAGCAAGTGCTGCTCCCTCATCTCCGATTTGAAGTTGATCTTGAAGTGGCATTACAGTATAGATATCAGAAGCTATTCTAGCTTCATGAATCTTATCAACACTTTCACCCAACATATCTGCTAATTCCTCATTTGTTGGTTCTTGCTCATGAGTCAACATATATTCATTTATAGCGTGATCTATAGCTTTGACAAGTTTCCTACTTGATCTAGAAAGAACATCAAG
>JAFGVR010000017.1 GCA_016937915.1 Campylobacterales bacterium
TACAGATTTTTCTCGAGACATTTTGACTCCTTAATTTTAAAATTTTAGCAAAATTTAATTTAATTATTCTTGACATATGTTCATTTAATCTGCTATCATTTGAACATATGTTCGAAAGGATTTATTATGTTAAATATAAATTCAGTTTATAGATTTTATCTTGATGGCTTTAAAAATATGAAAGTTGGCAAAACTTTATGGAGAGTTATCTTCATCAAACTGATAGTGATTTTTGTGTTTTTAAACTATTTCACACACGACAAATCTATAAAAACAGAATATAAAACTTATGACGAAAAAGTTGATTTCGTCTATAAAAATCTAACTAAAGGAGAGTGAGATGGAAGATGCAGTAGTTGACTGGTCAAGGGCACAATTCGCACTTACCGCAATTTACCACTTTTTATTTGTTCCACTTACACTAGGACTTGGGTTTATAGTAGCTATCATAGAGACTATATATGTAAAAACAGGGGATGCTATCTATAAGAAAATGACAAAATTTTGGATGACACTTTTTGCTATAAATTTTGCTATAGGGGTAGCTACTGGGCTTATCATGGAGTTTGAGTTTGGTACAAACTGGGCAAACTACTCATGGTTTGTTGGAGATATTTTTGGAGCTCCACTAGCTGTAGAGGGGATACTCGCATTTTTTATGGAGAGTACATTTTTTGCAGTGATGTTTTTTGGATGGGATAAGGTTGGTAAAAAGTTTCACTTGCTATCTACTTGGCTTGTAGCGATTGGTTCAAACCTCTCAGCTCTTTGGATACTTGTAGCAAACGGCTGGATGCAGTACCCTGTTGGGATGGAGTTTAACCCTGATAGTGTGAGAAATGAGATGGTAAATTTTTGGGAAGTTCTCTTCTCACCTGTAGCTGTTTCAAAGTTTTTACACACTATTGGTAGTGGTTATGTAGTATCTGCTTTGTTTGTTATAGGGGTATCATCTTGGTACCTTTTAAAGGGGCGTGAGGTAGAGTTTGCAAAACGCTCTATCATAGTTGGGGCTACTTTTGGTTTCATAGCGAGTTTGTTTTTAACTCTAAGTGGAGATGAATCAGCTCACCAAGTAGCACTTAAACAACCTGTAAAACTAGCCGCTATGGAGGGGCTTTATGAGGGTAAGAGTGAAGCTGGGATAGTTGGCTTAGGGGTACTAAACCCTAAGAAAACTCTAACAAACGATGAGCATCCATACCTTTTTGAGCTTGAGATGCCCTACGCCCTATCGCTTTTAGGGTACCACGATATTCACGCTTATGTACCAGGGTTAAAAGATTTGGTATATGGTAACAAAGAGCAAAATATTATGAGTGTTGAGGAGAAGATGCAAAAAGGGGCTTTAGCTGTCAAATCTTTAGAGGAGTACAAAGAAGCCAAAAAAGCTCAAGATGAACAAAAAGCTCAAGATGCTAGAAAAATGCTAGATGAAAATATGGCTTACTTTGGTTATGGGCATATCAAAAAAGCTGAAGATGTGGTGCCACCTATTGCCATAACTTTTTACGCATTTCATGTGATGGTGCTTTTGGGTGGATGGTTTTTAACTCTCTTTGGAGTGGTTTTATTTTTAGCTACTAAAAAAGATATTACAAAAAACAGAGTTGTGTTAAAAGCTGCACTCTTTTCTATCCCACTTGGTTACATCGCAGCTGAAGCTGGGTGGATAGTAGCTGAAGTTGGTCGCCAACCATGGGCTATACAAGACCTTATGCCAGTAGGGGTTGCGGCTACAAAGATAGCATCTACAAACATCATGATAAGTTTTTGGATGTTTGCATTTTTGTTTACACTTCTGCTTATAGCAGAGATAAAAATTATGACCAAACAGATAAAAATTGGTCCAGATGGAGGACACTAAGATGGGATTTGGTGATTTAGAACTTTTAACACTTCAACAGTATTGGTGGATAATCATCTCCCTTTTGGGAGGGTTATTTGTGTTTATGATGTTTGTTCAAGGCGGACAAACTCTTATAGACAAACTAAGTGCAAATGAGACCGAAAAAACGATGCTCATAAACGCCATTGGTAGAAAGTGGGAGCTTGGATTTACCACTCTTGTACTTTTTGGTGGAGCTTTGTTTGCAGCTTTTCCACTATTTTATGCGACAAGTTTTGGCGGAGCTTACTGGGTTTGGCTTGCGATTTTATTTTGTTTTATCATCCAAGCGGTTAGTTATGAGTACAGAACAAAACCAGATAACTTTTTAGGGCAAAAAGTGTATGAGTTTTTTCTAAAAGTAAACGGCTATTTAGGGGTGTTTTTACTAGGTGTGGCTATTAGTACATTTTTTAGCGGTGCAGAGTTTAAACTAACTACTCACAACTTTGTTGAGTGGCAAAACCCACTTCGTGGACTAGAAGCTCTCTTTGAGATAAAAAACTACCTTTTAGGGTTTGCGTTAGTGTTTTTGGCAAGGATAAGTGGAGCGTTGTATTTCATAAGTTCAATTGAACATGATATGATTAAAGATAGAGCCGTAAAATCGATAAGGGTTGACATGGTTATGTTTTTAGCTTTTTTCCTAAGTTTTATGGGTTGGATGCTTACAAAAGATGGATTTAGTGTAGATGCAAGCGGTGTAGTGTTTATGCAAGAGCAAAAATATCTTCTAAACTTTTTAGAGATGCCTTTGGTTCTTGGGATATTTTTAGCTGGTGTTTTGATGGTGGTTGGAGCTGTATATATGGCGGTGGTTCACAAAAAAACATGTTGCATAAAAACTGGCGGAGTTGGGATAGTTCTAACAGTTATGGCCATACTTTTAAATGTTGGATTTAATGGTACTGCTTACTACCCGTCAGTTAGTGATCTTCAAAACTCACTCACCATAACAAACTCTTCAGGGAGCCACTACACACTTGTAGCTATGAGTTATGCATCTCTTATGGTGCCTTTTGTTTTGGGTTACATAGCACTTGCATGGTACAGTATGGACAGGGTAAAAATAACCAAAGAGGAGATAGAATCTCCAGATGCACACAATTACTAAAAAGGTTAGATATGGAATATTTAAGTGAAATATTATGGCTTAGTTTATGGCCATTTACGATATATTTAGGTTTAAAGTTCAGTATGAAAAATATTTTAAAATTAGGAGAAAATAGATGAAGATAATAGTACCAGTTGGGGATGACAAACAAACAGTATTTAAAAGAACAGGTCGTGCACCTTTTTTCAACATATATGAAGATGACAAACTTTTAGAGAGTTTAGAGAACTCACACGCATCACACCATGATGGTGAGGGGCATGGTGATGGACATGGACATGACCATTCACACGAGCATTTAGATGATCATGAGCATCTAAATGAGCATAAAAAAGATGTTGAGATGCTAAGGGGTTGTGATGTGATTTTGGCTCAAGCTGTAGGTGAACACATGGCTGAAGCTCTAAAATCTGTAGGGATAAACATCATAAAACTAAGAGCCGAAGATGGTGCATCAGCAGATGAAGTGATAGCTAAATTTTTAAATAACGCTCTAAAAAAACAAAAAAAATCTGATGCAAAACCAGAGCCAAAACCAGAGCCAAAACTAGAGTCAAAAAGATTGATTTTCCCAACAAATGAAAATATGGGATACCTAAGCAAAAGGGGTGCTCACTTTGGAAAAGCGAAATTTTACACAATCATCACTCTAACTGATGGAGTTATGGCTGATGTAGAGGTGGTTGAAAACCAAGGTCACAACGCTGGAGCGTGTGGAAACGCTGTTTCAAACATCATGGCACTAAACCCTGATGCACTCATAGTTGGAGGGATTGGAAGCTCACCTGCACAAGGTTTTGCAAATGCTGGACTTGATGTTTACTTCGATGGTGAGAGTGAAAATGTAAAAGAGTCTGTAGATAAGTTTGTAGCTAACAAACCAGAAAAAGTTAATGGTGGGACTTGTTCGACACACTAACTAAAACTTTTTTTAAAGACTTCTTGCATATTTTGCAAGAAGTCTAATTGATCATATCCAATAGTCCACCGCTTTTTTGTCTTTGGATCAAGTGGTTTTGAGTTTTGTATCAAATCTTTATAATTTTGCATCCAATGTATTTTCCAGAGTTTATCAGTATCTAGTAAATCTTTTTTAGAAAGTTCTTTTCCATACATAACTGGGATGCCAAGATGTCTAGCTGGAGAGATTAGTTTTGGAACCATATCGTTATAATCATACACTCTAAAAATCTCTATTTTATCAAAGTATCTATCTATATAGTAATTTTTTGTAGCACTATGCCCTTGCAGAGTTGAAGATGCAACAGAAGCTAAAGCTCCTAGTTTACCATCTATAGATGCTGTACTTATCCCCTCTTTTGTATCACCCTCATCCATGCTTATAGGGGGAGCCCCAAATGTATATACTATCAATCTATCTTTATCTATACCTCTATCAAGCAATTTTGTAGAGTATAAAGTAGCAACCGCACCACCGAGTGAGTGACCTGTGATAAAAAAATTATCATCCCTTTTATCTTCAATATTTAACTCTATAATTTTATCTAAAGAGATCCCTTGAATCTTTACATCACCCTCTTTTTGCTTAAGTAGATTTGCACTTTGTAAAAAACCAGAGTGAACAGTTATGTTTGCATCTATAGTAGGATCATAACTAGCTGGTATATAGTTTATATCTGTTACCCAATCCATTTTCTCTTTTGAACCCCTTATAGAGATCATGATATCTATACTTTTGTTTTTTATATCCCCTCTACTTCCATAAGCAAATTGTAGATCAACTAACAATTCACTTACATCTATATATCCACCATATAAAAAGCCGTTGTATGTAAAAGATCGTTTCCCATAATCATCCCAAAACACACCATCAGCTATATCTGCCATCATAATCGCAGTTTTTTGATTATAATTTTTAACGATATACTCATTATGTGAATCAGTTTTTGTATTTAAAACTGCAGAGCTATTTTGCAAAATAGAACCAAAATCA
>JAFGVR010000155.1 GCA_016937915.1 Campylobacterales bacterium
AACAGCACCAAAAGTTGAAGCTAAAATTATCAGATAACTAAAATCTGCATACATTCTCATTTTATTCATATCTATACCTCTATCGTAAAACCACGGTCAAATTGACTGTAGTCTTTGTAAAATTCTAATCTTTTATAAATTTTATCACTTAAATAGTTCGAAATTTTATCTAACTGGTCATAACCCATCTCACAAGAAAACAACTTAATCCCTCTTTTTAAGACTTCATCAAGAAGCTCTTTAATTATCTCATCACCAATCTCTCCACCAAACAAAGCGTTTTGTGGTTCATAGCTTAGATTTGATTCAAGCTCTACACCATTTTCTATGTAAGGGGGATTTGAAACAAGATAATCTATATGCTCATCAATTGGCTCTAAAAGTGAACCCTCACGAAGCTCTATCCTATCTTGTAAACCAAATTTCTCTATATTTATTTTAGCAATACTTAGTGCATCTTTTGAGATGTCAACTGCTATTATCTTAGCGTTTGGTAGCATCTTTGCTAGCATGATAGAGATTATACCACTACCAACTCCAACCTCTGCTATGACCATAGTAGAGGTTTTATCTGAGATATTTTTTAAAACTTCATCTATCAAAAGTTCAGTTTCAGGGCGTGGTATCAACGCACCTTTTGCTATGTAAAACTCTTCAGAGTAAAAACTCACACGATTGACTATATACTCAAACGGCTCATTTTTAGCCCTTCTCTCAACCCATTCAAAAAGTTGCTCTAGATTTGTCATCTCTGTATTTTGATTTGTAATAAGCCACAACTCATCTTTACCTAAATGTGCCATCAAAAGAAGTTGAGCTTCCCTTGAAGCTCTAGCTATATGGGGAGTTAATTTTTGTGTTATCTCTTTTAAAACATCTTTTACTAAATATCTGCTTGACATGTTCCCTCTAATGCACTTTTATCTATCTCTGCAACATCAACACCAAGCTCTTTTAATCTCTCAAGCACTGGTGGATGTGTATAGTGAAAAAAGATATAAAGCGGATGCGATAATGGGAAACTTTTATTCTCACTTACAAGTTTTTTAAGTGCGTTTGCAAGTTCTATCTCACCACCAACACCTGCAAGTTTACTTCCCATCTTATCAGCCTCATACTCATTATGGCGACTCACTATCCCCATAATAGGCATCATTATAAACCCTAAAACTGGCATAAAAAGGATAAGTAAAATCATAACCACATAAGGCTCTTGTGCGATGCCAAGCTCTAGATACAAAGTCTCAGGCAAATTTCCAAAGATGCCAAACATAGCAAAAAGCATAGCTCCAACTAAAGCTATATTTTTATATATATCACCATGAGCAAAGTGACCTAGCTCATGACCCAAAACTGCCAAAAGTTCTTTTGTAGTTAGTTTTTCTATAAGGGTATCAAACAAAACCACCCTTTTAGCTTTTCCAAATCCACCAAAATAAGCATTTAATCTTGCATCTCTTTTACTTGCATCACTAACATATACACCACTGCTTACAAACCCTGTTTTATCCATAAGCTCTTTTATAGAAGCATCTAAAGCTTCATCTTGCAATGGGGTAAGTTTGTCAAAAAACATGGCACGAAAAGCTGGATAGAGCATATTTATAAGGATAACTACACCAAATATAAATACAAAACTCCAAAGCCACCAAAGGGTAAAACTAGAGATGATAAGATAGATGCCCCAAACAACTAAAGAACCAAATATCAGGGTAGTTACAAATGTGATAAAAGTATCTTTTATCTACTGTGCTTTTTTTTATTTGTTAAATCCAAATTCTGCATCTAAAACAAACTTCTCATAATATGAAAACGGTAAAGAGAAGATAGCATTAATCACAATAAAACCCATAACCATAGCTATATTTAAAGTAGTTTCATCAAAAGTGTAAAAATTACTTTGCAAATATTTTATACCAAGACCAAGCCACGCTACAAAAAGGAGATAATCAAAAAATGAACTAACTATATGTAGTTTCTCTTTTGCTACTGAGTAGTTTGCCGCTTTTATAAAGTCACTAGGGATAAGTAAAACCGCCTTCCCTCTCTTTGCTTTATTTATATAACCTATCTGCATAACACTTGTATATATATTTATAACTACATATAAAGTGTATATAGCCATGATTGTTGTTAACATCTTATCGCCTTAAATCTATTTTAGTGGGATATTTTTTACACTATCCTCCACTTTTATTGAATCATCAACATTTTTATTATCATTATACGCTACTGTATAGATAACACCTAAAATCAGCCCTACCAATATAACACCGTAAACTATCTTTTTCTTACCACCTTTTAAAGTGTCATAATCCTCTATATCTTCTAATCTTGGTTCACCCATTATAAACTCCTAAAATAATTTACATTATATTAGCTAATTATTGTTATACAATAAACCAATATTTAAATTAATCAAACTTTTTAAGATAGAGTATAAAAAAATTGTCTATAGGATAAGAAAATCCTATAGTTCGTAATCAACGACTTTTGATTCTTGAGCCACTTTTTTTATAAACTCAACAACCTGTAAGTGTTCTGGGTGGATAGCATAAGCTTTTAGATCATCTTTTGAATTAAAAGTGCTATATAAAGAGAGATCAAACGCTCTAGCTTCGTTTGCAAAATTTATCCCAACTTCCATACTGTTTAAAGTTGGTACTTTTGAAAGGAGTTCCTCAAGTTTAGATTTTGCAACTAGAAGATTTTCTTGTTTATTTTCATCTTTAAACTTAAACATAACTATATGAACTATCATAAATAATCCTAGTCGTTTAGTCTATAGATAAGCTTACCTGTAAGCTCCATATATGTACTTTTTTTCCAATCATCTATCTTATCAAAGTTTGTAACACAAAAAGACTCAACAGTTTTATCTAAGTCCTCATAATCGTGACTTTGAGCTAAAAGCTGCTCCATAGCTGCTAGTCTCTCAACTATTTTATCAAACTCATCTCTTACCAAATCAGTTGATAACTGTCCATGTATATCCCAATACCTAGATACTGGTGAACCTCCAAAGATATCTGATTCATCTTCCATTAAAACATCAAATTTTGCCATTTTCATCCCTTAAATATATCTAAACTAATTTGTGGATGAAATGGTAACATTTTTTTCATCTTTATTTATCAATATAAAAATTTAAAGAAATAATTTCCAAAAAGTTTCAGCTATGATAACTATTAACAATATCCCAGCTAGATTAAATATCACACCATAACGCATCATATCTTTTACATTTACAACTCCGCTACTCATAGCTATCGCATTTGGCGGAGTAGCTATTGGGAGCATAAAAGCGTAACTTGCACAGATGGTAGCTACCATCATAAAAAGTGTAGTGTTTATCCCTGTTTGCTCAGCTACTGAGTAGATAACGGGGAGCATTATAGAGATAAGTGCAGTGTTTGATGTAACTTCTGTTGTAAAAGTTATAAGTGCAGCGATAGATAAAAGTAAAATAAGAGGCGGAAGCTGGGTTAAAACTATAAGATACGATGCAACCTCATCAGCAAGTCCAGTAGCAGAGAACGCTTTTGCTATAGAAAAACCTGCACCAAATAAAAACATTATTCTAAAAGGGATTTTATCTTTATCATCCATCCATTTTAAGATGCCAAAAGGTGGCATAAATAAAAGCATCCCAACACCAAGCAAAATGCCAGCCTCATTTAATCCGAGCCCATCCCAATAAGGTTTAATAGGTGCATTTACTAAAAGTAAAAGAACCAAACCACCCAAAAGGTATAACACATTTTTTTGATTTGCATCTATCTCATTTTTATCAATTTCTCTCTTTAAAGGTTTATTATCAACCCCTAAACTAAGTACATAACTGACTACTACAAACATAGCTAAAGCCAAAGGAAGCACCATATATATCCACTGAAAAAATGGTATAGTCTCCATCCCTTTTTCATTCATAATGCCAAGCAGGATAAGGTTTGGTGGGGTACCTATAGGGGTGATAATGCCACCTACACTAGCCCCATAAGCTATAGCCAAAGCAAAACGGAGTTTAAGTTTTACATTCTCAGTTATAAATAAAGCTATAGATATGAGAAGTAAAGTTGTAGTTGTATTTGATAGAATTGAGCTTAAAACCCCTGAAGTTATAGCCAATGAAAATATTATCCCCCGTGGGGTATTTGGAAAGATGGATAGCATCTTATCTGCTATGTAAGTGTGAAGTTTTGTTTTCTCAACTGCAATTGCTAGTAAAAAACCACCCAAAAATAAAAAGATGATAGGGTTAGCATAGTTTGCAGTTACAGCTTTTGTCTCTAAGATGCCAAAAGCTGGAAATAAAACGATAGGGAGCAAAGATACAATAGCTAAGTCAAGCCCCTCATTTGTCCATAAAACAACTAAAGATGCTATAACTCCAAGAAGTATCGATTGCGTAGATGCGAACAAACTAAGAGCTAAAAGATATACTGCTACACCTATACCAACCGCTACACCAATTTTTTTTATTTGTTCGTGATTCATATTTTCTTACATCTAAAGATAAACTTAGCACCACCATCAACATTCTGAGCAGTTAAGGTACCATTGTGTTTTTGAGCTATCTGAGAACTCATATAAAGCCCTATACCAGTCCCTTTGCCCTCCTCTTTAGAAGTGATATTTGCTTTAAATATATCTGGCAATATATGGGAAGGAATTCCACCAGCATTGTCTATAACCTCTACATATTTATATTCATCATCTTCATATAGACTTATATCTATTTTTCTATCTTTTACCCCATTTTCTACAAAAGCATCTTTTGAATTATTAATAATATTAATTATTAGATGCTTAAACTCATTTTCAATCCCAAAAAGTTTAAAATCATCTTTTTGATTTACAACTATCTTGATACTATTTTTTAAAAATTCATCTTTTACTAAAAGTAAAACTTTATCTATCATCTCTTTGACATTAAAATCTGCTTGATTTTTTGATGGTCTAAAAAAGCTTCTAAACTCATTTAAAGTACTTGTCATATGTTTTACTTGGTTTGATAGTGAATCACAAAACTCATCTACAAATTTTTCATCTATCTCAAGACCAAGACTTGAACGCATCTTAAGATTAACTGTTTGAGCGCTTATAGCAGTTAGTGGCTGTTTCCATTGATGTGCTACCGCGTCCATCATCTCACCCATAGAAGCTAAACGAGACTGTTGATATAACATCTTCTCTTTCTCTTTTCTGCGTCCTATCTCCTCTTCCACTTTTAACTCTAAATTATGTTTATGCATATCAAGTTCAGTATTTAACTCTATAAGCTTCTCTTCTTTATAAAGGAACTCTAAATATAAACTAAGCAAAGAGTTAACCCTGATGATAAGTTCAGTTTTATCAAATGGTTTTGAGATAAAATCACTGATTCCAGATTCCAAAGCTTTTACTTTATCATCTTTTCTATCAAGTCCACTAACCATAAGGATAGGTATCTTTTTAGTATTTTCATCTTTTCTAAGTATTTTTATAGCTTCAAAACCATCCATAACAGGCATCATAGCGTCCATAAGTATGATATGTGGAAGCTCTTTTTTTGCTATATCAACACCCTCTTTACCATTAGATGCTTCTAAAAATATATACTCACCACTCTTTTTTAAAGTCATCTTAATAATTAAACGATTATCCTTTAAATCGTCAACTATCAAAACTTTAGGAGTTATCTTGTTTTTCATCTCAACCCTCTATAGATTTTATAACTGAACTTAATTCTTGATATTTTGAGATGAAATCAATAGACTCTGAAGTTCTAGCACTCATTTCAATCTCTTTTGCTATATTAGATATATGATTTAAAGTCAAATTTGCAGATATCCCTTTAATGGCATGAGCTGATTGAAAAATCCCATCCATATCATTAGACTCTATAGCTATTTTCATATCTTCTAAACTTTCATCCGCTGTTTCTAAGAACGACTCAACTAGCATCTCAACATCTTCTAAATCAAAGTCAAGCTCACTAGCCATCGCTTCTAAATCTAAATTATATATCATATAAACTCC
>JAFGVR010000156.1 GCA_016937915.1 Campylobacterales bacterium
AGTGGGAAAAATCACCTCTATAAGCTTTTGATATCCCCTCTTCCAAATCATCAAATAATTTAACATAAGGTTTAATTATCTTTTTAGCTATATACATCGCTACAATCAGAAATATAATACTTATTAAAATAATTTTTAGTATAATGAAAAGGCCATTGTCTCTAATAAAACCCATGTCAATATCCATACTGATTACACCAAGAACATCACCCTCGCTGGAGTTTGTATGACAAGATAAACAATTTGGATTTGAATGTTTTGTAGCTATGTATGGGATTCCTACTGTCACATATGTGGAATTTATGCTTTCATTTAAAATATAACTGCTTACACCACTTTTTAGTACTTTATCTTCTAGCTGTGAATAAACATGTTCCATATCAGAACCATCACCAAACTGTTCTATAACTTTTTGGGTTCTAAAGAGATGTAGATTTTTAACATCTTGATGTTTTGACATATTTTCTAAAAAAAGTTCTCTTTTATCCATGGTTCCATTTACCATGTGAGATGTAAGCCCATCCCTTACAGATTCTGCTATAGACTTTGCCTTATCTATTGCCAGATCTTTTGAAAATGATCTAAAATTTAAAGATACATTTAAAACAGTAGCCATGGTTAATAAACTTAAAATTAAAAATATTATAAAAAATACTTTCTTATTCGTACTAGAAACTTTCAAACTAACTCAATTGTACTATTTTTTAAAATCACTAATCTATAATATTGCATCTCAACCCTTATTCGTAACTAATGTATATTATATTAAAAAATTTATAAAGTGATGTTTTTATTTTTATTGGATCTCTTATAAAACTACAAGAACTCCATTATGTACTATAATTTGTTTAGATATAAAACAGCATTACCTTTTGCATTGTAGTATATACCCAAAGAGTTTTTCCTAGAAACAAATACACCTCTACCATTGAAACGATGTGAATTCCTAAATATCTCACTAAGTATTTGGGTATCAAACCCCATCCCCTCATCTTCTATCAAAGTAATGATATATATTGTACCCTTGTAAATTATCTTACTAACAGTTACATATATCTCTTTATCACACTCTTGCTCTTTTTCAAGTAAAGTTTCTAAATACAAATTATCATCTAAAAGTTTATGTTTCTCTCTCTTATCTATCCCTAAATTTCCATGTTCATAAGCATTCATTAAAAGTTCTGTAAAAACTAAACTAGCCTGATACGATGTTTTCATATCACATCCTATCTCATCCCATATAGCAGCATACCACTCTGATGCTTCCTCTTCTACAACAGATAACCTAGTATCAAATACTCTCTTATCTATGTCAATTTTTGTTTCATGTATCTTTTTAATAAATATAAGAGTGATATCATCCTCTTGTGCATCTATCTTTTCAAAAAATCTATCTTTTAGCTCTTCTCTTGTAAAAGAGTTTAAAAAATCATCTTCTATAAATTCACCATAAGGTCTCTCATCATATTTTGTTTCATTCTCAACAATACCATCACTATAAATTAAAAATTTTGTTATATTATCTATATTACAAGTATCTATTCTAAAGTTAAACATATATTTTGAAAGTGGTGGATTATTTGATTTAATCCTTATTATATTGTTGTTTATATCTTGCATCAAAAGTACTGGCATTGCAAACTTTGAATAATACAACTGATTTGTTTCATTATTTATAACAACAAAATCAAGAGCTAAAGCCTCTTCCTCTAAAAGTATAGGTTTTATAAATTCTATCGATTCATTAATCAATGCATACATATCAAAATTATCACTACTGGTCATCTTATCAACTAAATGGTTTATAAAAGATGTAATAATCATTGTAGTAAGTGATGCAGAAACACCTTTACCCATACCATCTACTACAAGATAAAGAGTTCTATGCTCATCTATGCGTCTAGCACTGTATGCATCGCCACTCATTATGTCTATAGGATTGTATAAAAAGTCTAAAAGGGATATACCATCAGAATCTATCATCTGATAATAAAAATCATTTCTAAGTATATTTAACTCTTTAGCAAAACCAAGATTTTCTTGATATGATTGATACTCATCTTTATCTTGGAGATACTTGTTTGCTATAAGAATTTTTGTAACTTTTTCTATCGAAAATAAAATCTCATTTTGAGGAATTGGTTTTTGAACAAAACTATTTATATTTAAATTTAGAGCTTTTGTTAAAAGTGTTGAATCACCAAAAGCAGTTATAAGGATTATAGGGATATTTTCATCAACTTTTCTTATCTCACTAACCATATCCAAACCTGTTAAATGTGGCATCTGATGATCAGTTACAATAATATCTATATGATTTTTTTTATACTTTTGCAAACCCTCAACGCCATCACTAGCAAAGATTACATTTTTTGCAAGGCTACTAAATATGGACTTATAAATAATCCTTATATCTTCTTCATCCTCTACACACAAAATTGTAAGAGTTCTTAAAAACTCTAAAACACCCTCATTAAAAAGACCTTTTGACATCTATAAATTATATTTTCTTAGCATTAAATACAGAAGCTAAATTAAGATCTCTTAACAGATCCATTAACTGAATATTACCTATATTCATATCTATTTTTACTTTATCTTTTAAAACTAATTTATTAAAATAACCTACTACCGATGAAGTGATAGATAAAGAATCAACTATATTAATGGTTATATTATTGTGAGTTGCAGCCATAGGCTCTAAAATATTTTTAATTGTTTGAAAATCACTTATACTTTTTATATTTCCTGTGATGGTTACGCTGTTTCCAGATGCTTGTATATCCATGCTTTTTCCTTGGGTAAATTAATTAAAATAGATGTTTGTAGTTTATTGTTTATAATATTAATATCTACTAAAACTAATAAGCTCTTTTAATCTCTTGCATCCACTGTTTCATTTTCTTCTCATACCCTATCTCTTTGAACTCATAAAATTTCAAATCTTTTGAGAGGTACTTTTGTTTGACATACCCTCCAAAATCGTGTGGGTAGAGGTAGTTTTGGTTTTGCTGGGTGATGTTTTTTGGTATCTCTAAAATCTCACCACCCCTAACTGCATCCAAAGCTTTGTTTATAGCTAGATATGATGAGTTTGATTTTGGAGATGCACACAGATATACCACCGCTTGGGCTAGGATGATTCTAGCTTCAGGATAACCTATGCGTGATACACTTGTTAGTGCTGAAGTGGTTAGTGTTAGTGCTTGAGGGTTTGCATTTCCAACATCTTCACTAGCTAAAATAACAAGTCTTCTTGCTATAAAGTCCGCACTCTCTCCACCATCGATGAGTCTTGCGAGGTAGTAGATGCTAGCATCTACATCTGAACCCCTGATAGATTTTATAAGTGCAGATGTTAGGTCGTAGTGGATCCCATCTTCACTGCTTCCACCACTTATGGCGTTTGGGCGAAGTGATTTTAAACTTTGTAGTGTTATATGCTCATCAAGGGCAGTTGCAAACTCTAAAAGTTTTAACATAGCCCTAGCGTCACCACCACTACTTTTTACAAGATACTCTTTTGCATCATCATCTATCGTTTGGTTAGTTATGGTTTTTGTTAGCAGTTTTGTTAGTGCATCGTTATTTACAGGGTAGAGTTCAAAAAGCATCGAGCGGGAGCGGATAGCCGAAGTGAGTGAAAAAAATGGATTCTCAGTAGATGCACCTATGAGTAAGATGGAGTTGTTTTCCATTACAGGGAGCAGTACCTCTTGTTGGTTTTTTGCTAGTCTATGCACTTCATCTATAAATATCAAAGGTTTTTGGAGTGCATTTTTGTACTGTTCAAACACTTTTCTAAGCTGCTCTATCTTGATAGATGTTGCGTTAAACTCATAAAATGGCAACTCCATAGTTTTAGCTATTATCTTTGCGATGGTTGTTTTTCCACACCCTGCTGGTCCATAAAAAAAACTATGCCCTAGCGAGCCGTTTTCACATAGTCTTCTAAGTGGAGCGGATGGTGAGCTTAGATGCTCTTGCCCCACCATATCATCAAAACTTTGTGGTCTTTGCATCATAACCTTATAACCTCCCCAAAAGGTGCATCCAAATCACTCCCACTTATCCATTTTACACTATAGCTTGGCATCTCTTTTGGAAACACCCCATCCAAATCTGTAAAATACAAAAGTAATTTTATATCATCAAAATTTGACTCAATGTACTCAAACACAGGTCTAAAGTCAGTAGCACCACCACCAAAAACCTCACAACTCACATCTTCACCACTGTAAATGGTTGTATGTTTTCGTATAACATCATCACAAACAAAAAGATCTATCTGGTATGAGCCTATGATGTTTAAAAGGTAGTTTAGCTCACTCAAAAAAAGATTTAAAAATTTCTCATCAATTGAACCTGAACTATCTATCGCCACTGCGAACTTAAATGTGTTTGAGATGCTAGAAGGCAGATAGAGTCCAAGGTGGAGATACTTTTTGTTTGGTGGCATCAGTGCGTAGTCATCTTTGTGAAACCTCTCTAACGCATCCCTTAACTCACCCCTCCAGTCTATCTTTGAGGGTTCTATGTATCTAAAAAATCTCTCAAGATGCAAAGGGAGTTCATCATTTTTAGCCTCATCCATCACTACACTTTTTACAAACTCATCAAATAGTTGCTCACCTAACTCATCGTTTTGTTTGTTTTGTTGGTTGTTATCTTGTACATCATCTATATCATCAGCCTCATACTCAAGCTCATCTCGCAGTATATCCTCTTTAAGCTCTGCATAAATCTCTTCAGCGTACATCCCGCTAAATCTTTTTGAGTAGTTAGCATCAAGTGGCCTCTCTAAGCCATTTTCAACTAACATATCGTTTATTGCATAGTCTGTTGAGAGTTGCCAAAGCCACCCGCTTCTGTTGTTTTTACGCATATCGTAAGAGAGAGATGCATGCATAGCAGAGTTTGCAAACACAAACTCCATCTCCTCAACACTTAAAGATGCCAAAAAGTCACTATTGCATCGAAGTGTAGTTCCATTACTCTTAAAACTTTGCAAATCATCATCTAAAACAAGCTCAATCTTAGATGCGATTGTCCCAAAAAGAGGGTAGTTTACTAAGAGTTTTGTTTTAGCTTGTGAGAGTTTTTTTTCTAGCATTTATAAACTATCTATTTAACCAGTAATTTTAACTAATTCATCTACAGTTTGAGCATATACACTTTGCAAATTTGCATCTTGAGTCATGAACTGTTCCATAGCACCTTTTTTTGCCATAGCTTCATCAAGCTCAGGATCACTCCCTTTTGTATAAGCCCCGATGCGTATAATCATCTCATTCTCTTTTAAAAGAGTATATAATCTCCTAAACTTCATCGCTGCTTTTTTATGTTGAGGAGTTATGATATCACTCATAACCCTAGATGCAGAGTTTAAAACATGGATAGGGGGATAGATACCAAAATCTGTAAGTTCACGCGATAACACTATATGCCCATCTAAGATAGAGCGGGATTGATCCGCTATAGGGTCACTCATATCATCCCCCTCTATAAGAACTGTAAAAAATGCAGTTATGGAGCCTTTTCCAGCCTCTTTTCCAGCTCTCTCCATAAGTTGTGGCAAAAGTGTTAATGATGATGGTGGATAACCTTTTGAGGTTGGTGGCTCACCAAGGGCTAATCCTATCTCACGCTGAGCCATAGCAAACCTTGTAACCGAGTCCATTATAAAAAGTACATCTAACCCTTTATCTTTAAAATACTCAGCCACACTCATAGCTGCAAATGCACCGTATTTTCTCATAAGAGGTGAATCATCAGAAGTTGCTACTATCATAACAGTATTGTTAAGATTACCACCTAAATTTTTCTCTATAAACTCAGGGATCTCACGCCCCCTCTCCCCTATTAATGCTACTACCTTGATAGGAGCATCAGCACCTCTAACAATCATCCCCATAAGGGTAGATTTTCCAACACCACTACCTGCAAAGATGCCAAGTTTTTGCCCTTTGCCACAAGTTAAAAGCCCATCTATAGTTTTTACCCCTACACTAAAAACTTCATCTATCATACCCCTTTTCATAGCGCGAATAGGCTCTTTTATGATAGGGGATAGTTTTGTAGCATGGATTGGACCTTTATCATCAATTGGCCTCATAAATGGATCTACAACACGACCAAGTAGAGCTTCACCAACAGGGATATTCATCCCATCTTGAAATAAAAATACACGATCCCCTGCACGAAATCCATCTATAAAACTAAAAGGGGTTATAAAAAACATGCCACCATCTATCTCTGTAACCATCCCAACAGTTTCTTGTTCAGTCACATTTGATACGATGCGAACCATATCACTGATGCTTACATTTAACCCTTTTGCAGTTATAACAGTAGCGTTTATTTTAACAACTTCTCCAAATTTTATAGAATGATTTGTTTTTGAGAGTTTCTCTTTTAGTGAGGAAAATGGCATCTAGATATCCTAGTATCTAGTACCGCTTGGGGAATTTATGAGTGAAAAAAATTCAGCCCTTGTTTTTTCATCTTTTTTAAACAAGCCTCTTAAAGCTGAAGAAGTTGTAGTTGAATTTATCTTCTCAACTCCACGCATCTCCATACACATGTGTCTTGCAGCTATAACAACTGCTACACCTTTAGGTTCGATAGTATCCATGATAGCATCTGCTATTTGTTCTGTAAGTTGCTCTTGTATCTGCATACGGCGAGCAAATACATCAACAACTCTAGGAATTTTTGAAAGTCCAACAACTTTACCATTTGGTATATAAGCCACATGTGCACGACCAATTATAGGGAGTAGATGATGCTCACAAGTTGAGTAAAACTCTATATCTTTTATAAGTACCATCTCATCATTTGAACTTGTAAAAAGTGCTTTTTGAAGTATTTCTTTTGGATTTTGCTTATATCCACCATAGATAAACTCATAAGCTTTTCTAACTCTTGATGGAGTATCTACAAGACCCTCTCTGCTAGAATCCTCTCCAACATAGTCCATCATTGTTTTTACAGCATTTTCAAACTCTATCTCTTTTATATTGCTCAATATGAAACCTTTATTCGTAATAAGGTCGAATTATATAGTAAATAAGGTATTGAAATGGTAAAAGATAGTAAATTAGTTGTAGTAAATAAGACAAAGTTAAAAATAAAAAGTAAAATCAGAC
>JAFGVR010000157.1 GCA_016937915.1 Campylobacterales bacterium
ACAAAAAAAGCATCAAAAGATTTTTATAAGTTTTTAAAAGATGCTGGGTTTGATTTTGATTATTCATCATATCTTGACCCTTTGATGCTTTTAGAATCATCTGTGCCAAAAGATGCAGTAGCAGCTTATGGTGCTGAGGAGTTTTTAAAAACTCTTATAAATATGGGTTATACACTTGATTATGAAAAACCTAAAACTGTTTTGGTGGCTATAAAAGAGGACTTCAGTTCTGATGAATATGCTCAGATGATAGATTTTTTACTAAGCGGTGCAAAACTTGTAGGGATGCATGAAACTTCTATCTATGCAAAAAATGGCAAAAGATACCCAGGGGTTGGGGCTGTTTTAAAGCTTTTGGAGTTTGCTACAAGTGTGGACTATCTTGTGGTTGGAAAACCTAGCATCCCTTTTTATAAAGAGGCTTTAGAGAGACTAAAAGTAAAAGATGCATCTGCAGAGTTTTCTAAGATAAAGATGATAAGCGATGATGTTAAAGGTGATCTTGGTGGAGCTAAAGAGCTTGGGATGAAAACTCTTTTTGTAACAAGTGGAAAGTACAGAAGTGCTGATGAGATAGTTCCATTTTTAAAAGATGATTTAAAACCTGATGAAGTTTATGCAGATATGAAAGAGATTTTAGAAAGAGGTGAGGTGTTATGAAAACTTTGGAAGATTGTAGAGTAGCTATAGATGCGTTAGATAATCAGATACTTGACTTACTAAACCAAAGGATGAGAGTTGTAGAGAGAGTTGGTGAGATAAAAAACGACACTGGCGGAGCTATCTACAGACCTGAGCGTGAAAAAGAGATTATAAATAGACTTACAAAACTTAGCAAAGAGAGTGGCGGACTTTTAAACGAGGCTGCTATTGAAGCTATATTTTTAGAGGTTTTTGCAGTATCTCGCAACCTTGAGTTACCTGAACGCATCGCATACCTTGGTCCTGAGGGGAGTTTTACCCATCAAGCTGCTGAGAGTAGGTTTGGTGCTATGAGTGAGTACCTTTCACTTGGCTCAATCCATAGTGTTTTTAAAACTCTTGAAGCTAAAAGAGCTAAATTTGGTGTAGTTCCTATAGAGAATTCCCGTGATGGGATCGTAGGTGAGACTTTAGATTTGCTTTCAAAAAGTAGTGTAAAGATAGTGGCTGAGCTTTATATGCCTATCCACATGGCTTTTGCTACAAAAGAGGAGCATCTTTCTAACATAAAAAAGGTTTATTCTAAAGATAAAGGGTTTGGTCAGTGTAGAGAGTTTTTGGTTGAACATGGGCTTATAAATGCTGAGCTTATCCCTGTAGAATCAACTGCAAAAGCTGCGATTTTAGCGGCATCTGAGCCAAACAGTGCGGCGATATGTTCCCACATAGCTGCAAAACTTTATGGAGTTCCAACTATGTTTGAAAACATAGAGGATGATATAGGTAGTCAGACTAGATTTTTAATTTTAAGTGATTTTAAAAACGGTATGAGTAGTGATGATAAAACATCTATACTTGTCAGATTAAAAGATGCAGTTGAAGCTGGTTCTTTGGTTCGTTTTTTACAAGATTTTGATAGAGAGAAGATAAATCTCTCAAAGATAGAATCTCGTCCATCAAAAGATGATGGTGGTTTTGGGTATTGGTTTTATATAGATTTTTATGGTCATATAGATGAGGAACGCATCCAAAAAGTGGTGCAAAAACATGCAGATGAAGTGACATGGCTTGGAAGTTATGTAAAGGGTGAAAATTGAAATTTAATAAAAATTTGGAAAATATAAAAACTTATGAGGCTGGAAAGCCAATAGAGTTGGTTGTTCGTGAGTTTGGGATTGAACCTAAAGATATAGTTAAACTTGCATCAAACGAAAACCCTTATGGTTGTTCAAAAAATGTTTTAGATGCTGTTTCAAAAATTGTTAAAAATATGGCTTTGTACCCTGATGACTCGATGATGAAGCTAAAAGATGGTCTTGCAAAAAGATTTAGTGTAGCAAAAGATAACATCATCATAGGTTCGGGAAGTGATCAAGTTATAGAGTTTATTATCCACGCTATTGCAAATTCAAACTCTAAGATTTTGATGAATAGTGTAACATTTGCTATGTATGAGATATATGCTAAACATGTTGGAGCAGAGATTATCCGCACAACTTCACAAGAACATGATTTAGAGCAGTTTTATGAGCTTTATAAAAAAGAGAAACCTGAGATTATCTTTTTGTGTACACCAAACAATCCAACAGGTGATGCTATAGATGCAGCTGCAATGCAAGAGTTTATCTCAAAGATAGATAAAGATACTTTAGTAGTGGTTGATGGTGCATATATGGAGTATGCTGCATATAAGGATGAAAGTAAGAGTGTTGATGCAAAAGAGCTTATAGAGAAGTTTGAAAATGTTATCTACCTTGGTACTTTTTCAAAAGCTTATGGACTTGGTGGTATGAGGGTTGGTTATGGTTTGGCAAATGAAAACATCATAAAAGAGCTTTATAAAATCAGACCACCATTTAACATAACTACACTTTCACTTGAAGCGGCATCTGTAGCACTTGAAGATGAAGCTTTTGTTGATGAGAGCATTAGACTTAGTTTTTTAGAGATGAAAAGATATGAAGAGTTTGCAAAACAAAACTCTATAGAGATAATTGATAGTTATACAAACTTCGTAACTTTATGTTTTGATGATACAAGAAATTCTACACAAATATCAGATGCACTTTTAAGACAAGGGATGATAGTTAGAAATCTAAGTAGTTATGGTCTAAATGCTATAAGAGTTACTGTTGGTACACACGAACAAAACAGTCGTTTCTTTGAACTTGCACAAAAACTTTTATAATCTAAATTAGGAATTAGATGGACCTAAAAGCACTCTTTCCACAACTAGTTGTACTTTATCATAAATTAACAAAACAGCAAAAGATGATAATATCTGCTGCTGTTATAGGTATAGTAGCCTTTTTGATATTTATGGTGGTTTATACAAATAAAGATGGAAAGATAGGCAGATATGAGGTGCTTTTTGATTCACTTAGTTCTGAAGATGCTGCTAAAGTTATTGAGCAACTTGAAAAAGATCAAATACCTTATGAACTTCATGAGGGAAATGTTGTAAAAGTTCCAAAAGATGTTGTTTATAAAGAGCGTATAGCTATAGCATCTATGGGGATACCAAAAGATAATAAAGTTGGTTTTGAACTATTTGATAATCAAGAGTTTGGAGCTACTAAGTTTGATCAAGATATAAAATATCTTCGTGCTTTAGAGGGGGAACTAGCTCGTACCATCAGCTCCCTAGCACCAATAGATAGCGCTACAGTGAGCCTTGCTCTTCCAAAAAAATCATTATTTGTAGAGAAACAATCCGACCCAACAGCTTCAGTTATGATAACTGTAGTTGAGGGGAGAAAACTCTCAACTAAGCAAATACGAGGTATAAAAAACCTAGTAGCTGCATCTGTTTCAAAACTCAAACCTGAAAATGTAATGCTTGTAGATAGTGACGGTGAGACACTTGGAAGTGAAGATGAGATGGCTCAGATGGGTGAACTCTCAGTTGTTCAACAAGCTTACAAGACAAAAGAGGAGAAAAAACTTCAACAAAAGATAGTAAGTGTAATAGCCCCTTTTGTAGGTGGGGAAGATAAAGTTGTAGCTCAAGTTAGCATCGAGTTTGATTTTTCTATCCAAAATCTTACATCTGAGAAGTATGATCCTGAAAATGTTGTAAGAAGTGAGCAGGTAAGTGAAGAGAAGCGAGAGGGGATAAATCCAGCTGAAGTTGGAGGAGTTCCTGGAACTGTAAGTAATATAGGACCAGTTCAAGGTTTAGAATCTGATAAAATAAGAGAAAAATATGAGAAAAATACAGGTACTACAAACTATGAGGTTGGTAAGACTGTTTCAACTGTAAAAAGTGAATTTGCACGGATAAAAAAGATAAGTGCAGCTGTTATAGTTGATGGTAAGTATAAATACAAAGTAGATGCAGATGGAAATCCAACTAGTGAGTTGGAGTATGAATCTTTAAGTGAAACGGATATAGATGCACTTATATCGTTAGCTACACAGTCTATAGGTATAGATGATGGTAGAGGTGATAGTATAAGTGTTAAAAATCTACAGTTCAAACGCCAAGATGATGTAGCAAAAGAGGGTGTTGAATATATATTTGGGATAACAGATACATACCTTTCACCTTTTTCAGAGGTGTTTAAATATTTATTTGTGTTTATTTTATTATTTATCGTTTATAAAAAAGTTATATCACCATTTGCTGAGAGGATGCTTGAGGTTTCTCAAGAGGAAGAGGAGATGGAGCGACCAAATCTTTCTATTGATGGGGATGATGATGAGGATCTTGTAGAAAAAGTACAAGATATGCGTAAAAAAGTTGAGAGTCAACTTGGGCTTGGTGGTGACTTAAATGAAGATGCTCTAAAGCATGAGGTGCTTTTAGAAAAGGTTAAAGCTTTAGCAGAGGAAGCACCAGATGAGATAGGCTCTATTTTACAATCACTCTTACAAGAGGAGTTTGAAGAAGATATGGGACAAAGAAGGTAAAAAATGAATTTAAGTCAAACACAAAGAGCAACATTTGATGAGATGAATATGGCTGAGAAGATAGCTATTTTACTTATGCTTATGGGTGAGGAGATAACTGCTGATATCTTTGCACACATGAGTGTAGATGCTATCACTGAAGTTTCAAAGTATATAGTTACATCTCACACCATAGACAAGCCTGTAGCTACCGCTGTTTTAGAGGAGTTTCACGCTATATTTCAATCTGGTCAATTCCTTACATCTGGTGGTTTGGAATACGCTAGAGAGCTTCTATATAGAACACTTGGTCCTGAAGAGGCTAAAAGAGTTCTTGATAAATTATCTAAAAGTATGCAAGATAGCCAAAACTTTGCGTATCTTTCAAAAATTAAGCCGCAACAACTCTCAGACTTTATCGTTAATGAGCATCCACAAACTATCGCACTTATACTTGCACACATGGATCCAACTGAAGCTGCTGACACACTTCAATATTTTCCAGATGATCTAAGAAGTGAAGTGGCTATGAGGATGGCAAAATTAGGGGATATTTCACCTTCAGTTATCAAAAGGGTTTCAGCAGTTCTTGAGTCTAAACTTGAATCACTTGCATCGTACAAAGTTGAGGTTGGGGGACCAAGAGCTGTGGCAGATATCTTTAATCGCCTTGGTGCAAAATCTGCTAAAGCTACATTATCTCAAGTTGAACAGGTTGATGAGGAGCTTGCAACTCTAATCAAAGAGATGATGTTTACATTTGATGATATGGTTCAGCTTGATAAAAATGCTATAGCAGAGATACTCAAATCTGTAGAAAAAGCAGATCTTATGTTGGGTCTAAAATCTTCACCAGAAGAGCTTAAAGAGAAGTTCTTCTCAGCAATGTCTCAAAGAGCTCGTGAAGCATTTGAAGAGGAGATGCAGTTTATGGGTGCTGTTAAGATGAAAGAGGTTGAATCTGCTCAAAGAAGAATAGTTGAAAAAGTTAATGCTTTAGCTGAAGCTGGAACTATTCAGATGGGTTCAACTGAAGAGATGGTTGAATAGAAAATGGCAAAAGTTATCTCTAGCTCAAATATAGATAAATATAATGTCGGCAGGTACCATTTTAAAGTTTTATCTAGTGATGATGGGGATGATACATCTCATCCTCCACAGGAGATGGAAAAATTACAACCTATAACTCCAGTTGTACAACCTGCACCTGTTGCTGAACCACAGGTTGATTCTAGTGCAATCTCTCAAAAATCAAGAGATGCACTCATAGAGTCTTTGATGAAAAAAACTGATGAGATGTCTTCCAACTTTATAAAACTTCAAATGAAGTTAGAATCTAAAGAGGAGGAGTATAAGTTAGAGATCCAAAAAGCTAAAGAGGAAGCTTATGCTCAGGGTGTAGCTGCTGGAGTTGAACAATCAAAAAACGATTTTGGTGCAGAGATGGGTTCAAAACTTATGCAATACAGTGAATCTGTTTTAAGGCTTGATAATACTGCAAAAGAGTTTGAACGATCTTTAGAGGGGATAAAAGGTTCCCTTATATCAGCTGCTATCGATATAGCAACTGAGGTTATAAGGGTAGAACTTGGTGAAAATTCATCAAAAGTTGCTACTATTCTCTCAGAGGAACTTATAAAAGAGCTTCAAAATGCATCTAAAGTGACTTTGAAAGTGAATCCAGAGGATCATTTAGAGTTAGTTAGAAGTGTTGGAAAGCTTGAAAATGTTGATATCGTATCTGATAATGCGGTAAGCAAAGGTGGGGTGATAGCCCTAAGTGAAGTTGGAAACATAGACTCTCAGATCCATAAAAGGTTTGAGAGGGTAAAAAAAGCGGCATTAAGTGAGTAAAAATGGATATTAAAGATAAAAGTATAAAAGAGTTAGAGGTTTTATGTGGTGATATAAGAGATGAGATACTTAGGGTTGTTAGTAAAAATGGTGGACATTTAAGCTCAACTTTGGGTGCTACTGAGCTTATAGTAGCTATGCATAAAGTATTTGATTCCAAGAAAGATCCGTTTATTTTTGATGTTTCGCATCAATCTTATGCACATAAACTCTTAACTAATAGATGGGAACAGTTTGATACCCTTAGACAGTTTGGGGGGATAAGTGGTTACACAAAACCTAGTGAAAGTGATGATGATTATTTTGTAGCTGGGCATAGCTCAACTTCTATCTCTTTGGGTGTTGGAGCTGCTAAGGCGATAGCATTAAAAGGGGAGCAAGAATCAAGAGTTCCTGTTGTTATGATAGGTGATGGCTCGATGACTGCTGGGATGGTTTATGAAGCTTTAAATGAACTAGGGGATAGAAAATACCCAATGATTATAATCTTAAATGATAATGAGATGAGCATCGCAAAACCGATAGGTGCGTTGTCTAAGATGCTATCATCTGCAATGGCATCTCCGTTTTATCAGAAGTTTAAAACCCATACTGAAAATTTTGTTGAGCATTTTGGTGAGAGTGCTAGATATATGGCAAAAAGGATGGAGGAGTCTTTTAAACTCATAACTCCTGGTATCATGTTTGAGGAGATGGGTGTTGAGTATATAGGTCCAGTTGATGGGCACAATCTAAAATCTATCATAGATACTTTAAATCTTGCAAAAAACCTTAAAAAACCTGTAATTGTTCATGTTCAAACTTTAAAGGGTAAAGGTTATGAGATAGCTGAGGGGCATGAGGAGAAGTGGCATGGTGTTGGTCCATTTGATATAGAAAATGGAAATGCATTTAAAAAAAGCTCAACTAAAAGTGCTACTCAGATATACACTGAAGCTTTGATGCATCTAGCAAAAAACAATGAGAAGATAGTGGGTGCTACTGCTGCTATGCCAAGTGGGACTGGACTTAGTGAGCTTATGCAAACTTATCCAGATAGATTTTGGGATGTAGCAATTGCTGAACAACACGCTGTAACATCTATGGCTGCACTTGCAAAAGAGGGTTTTAAACCTTTTTGTACCATATACTCAACTTTTTTACAAAGAGGGTATGACCAAGTTATCCACGATACTTGTTTGATGGATCTACCAGTTGTATTTGCACTTGATCGTGCTGGGATAGTTGGTGAGGATGGGGAGACCCATCAGGGGGTTTTTGATATAAGTTTTTTAAGACTTATCCCAAATATGACTCTGTTTGCTCCAAGAGATGAGAAGAGTTTTCATCAAGCTATGGCTTTTGCTGCTGAATATGAGCATCCATGCTCACTCAGGTATCCTAGGGGTTCATTTTACCAAAACGATTTGCCAGAATCTTTGCCATTTAAGTTAGCAAAATCTCAACTTCTAATATCTGATGATAGTGATACTCTGTTTATAGGTTATGGAAACGGAGTTGGACGAGCTTATGAGACATCAAAGTTAGTTGATAAAAAAGTGAGTTTACTTGATCTTAGATTTGTAAAACCACTTGATGAGGAGATGCTTTTAGAGATGGCTAAGAGACATAAAAGATGGTTTATCTTCTCAGATAGCTCAAAGATGGGTGGAGTTGGTTCGGCTATTTTAGAGTTTTTAGCTGATAAAAAAATCTTTGATATAGAAGTAGTTAGTTTTGAGTATGAAGATAAATTTATCACTCATGGAAATACAAAACTTGTTGAGGAGTCTTTGGGACTTTTACCAGAACAACTAGCAAAAAGGGTCTAATCTATATCTTTTTTTGGATTGACCCCATATTTGTTATCATCTTTGCTATCAATAATAGCTATGACTATAAAAGCTGGTGTCCCTATATATGGTATGAAATGGATAAACACCCACCATCCACTCGAACCTATATCATGCAATCTTCTTATAGATAAAGTTATAAACGGTGTGATATGTATAATGATATGCAAAAGGGTTAAAAATCCTAGTTGTTGATTTTGACTATATATATCTGCACTATGGTCTATGAGTTGTAAAATATAGTATCCAAAAGAGTAAAATAGTAAAAATATCCAAAACTCACTCCTAGTAGCACGCCCTTTTATATTTGTGTAGTTTTGTAGTACTTTTAAGTATAGGTTAAAGTATTCCATTAAAAACACTCCTACTATTAAATCTCATATAATTTGAACAAGTCCAAATTATATTCAGTCACTAAAGCTTCACCTTTGGTAAGAGGAGTCATTTTGACTCCTTTAACATAACCACACCACAAAATCTACCAGTTTGTTTTTTGGCTCTGTATGAGAAATATAGCTCACTTTTACAACAACTACAATCATCTGATATATCTATATCTAAAACACCTGCATCT